>JALYRN010000156.1 GCA_030855295.1 Myxococcota bacterium
GTCGGTGTGCGCGCGTCGGGATCGCCGGCGAGCGCGCACAGGATCGCGCTGCCGAGCCCCTCGGGGAGCGACGACGCGCACTCCTCGAACGGGCGCACCTGCGCGTCGCGGATCGCGAGCAGCACCGCGAGCTCGGACCCGCCCGCGAAGAGCGGCCGTCCCATCAGCAGCTCCGCGGCGATCACCGCCGCCGCGAACACGTCGGCGCGCCGATCCGCCGGCAGCCCGCGCACCTGCTCGGGCGCGAGATACCCGAGCTTTCCCTTCGCGCGATCGCTGAGCGTCGCCTGCGGGTACGACTCGCGCAGCAGCGCCTGCGCGATGCCGAAGTCGCCGAGCTTCACGTCGCCGTGCACCGAGAGCAGCACGTTCGAGGGGCTGACGTCGCGGTGCACGATCCCGATCGTGCGCCCCTCGAGATCGCGCGCCTCGTGCACCTCGTGCAGGCCCGCGAGCAGCTCGCGCACGACGAAGATCGCGAGCGGTCCGTCGAGCGTTCGACCGCACCGCGTCAGCCAGCGCGTCAGCCGCCAGAGATCGAGACCGGGCACGTACTCGAGCGCGAGATAGGGCTGTCCTCCCTCGTCGCCGAACCCGAGCACGCGCACGACGTTGTCGTGCTCGACGTATCCGCCGAGCCGCGCTTCCTCCTCGAACATCGCGCGCGCGCCCGCCTCGCTCGCGAGCGAGGGCAGCATGCGCTTGATCACGACGACGCGCGGATCGCCCACGCTGCGCGGCTCGTGCGCCCGGAACACCTCCGCCATCCCGCCCACCGCGATGCGATCGGCGAGCGTGTACGGCCCGAATCGGCTGTGCGGGGGCGGCGCCGGCGGCGGGGCCGGAGGACGGGTGATCCTCACTGTGCGCACACTCTACTCGGGCACGACCAGGCGGGGAATCCGATCTTGACCGGCTCGCGAGCGCGGGTAGATCGACGCGCGCGCCTCGCCGGACGAAAAACCTTCGAGGTGCGGTGTTGACCTCGACTCGGGGGGGCCCTAGTGCCCGCCGACGAAGACCCGAAGCCTCCCCGACGTGCCTCTCTCTCGCCCTGTCCAGGAACCGGTGCCCGCTCCTCGCGCGGCCGAAAAGGTTGGGAACTGGTGGTACCTGCTCCTCGTGCTCGTCCCTGCGCTCCTCGCGCTCTCGGCGCTGGTGGCGACGATCGTGATGCCGTCGGGGCCGGAGATCCCGAGCATCCGCGGCGTGCGCCTGGGGATGAGCGCCGAGCAGGTCCGGGCGCGCTTCGAGGACGGCGCGCCGGCGAGCTGGCGCACCGAGATCGCGGGCGGCGATCTGGCGTTGATCCGCGCGCCGGGGGGCAGCCTCGATCGCGAGTCACGCTTCGAGCTCCACAACGGGATGCTGGTCGCGATCCGGCTCGATCTGCCCGACGACGCGCCGGAGGCCTCCGGCGAGACCCTCGCGATCACGCCAGGATCGGTGACCGAGCGCGCGCCCGCCGAACCGGGACGCGTCGCGCTGAGCGTGCTCGCGCGCGACTGTCCGACGCACGCAGAAGAGGTGTCCCGGATCCTCTCCCGCGGTCCTTGATCGCCCGGCACCGCGATCGGGGTTGTGCGCCGCGCGAGACCCCAGTATATAGCGGCCGCCCCGAGCCCCGGAACGCGGAAACTTACGACGGAACGGGCGAACGACCGACCATCGGAGCCACTGCGGCACCCACCTGAATTCGAAACCCGAGGCTCGAACGGCCCCCGAGCGGATCGCCGCAGCGGTCCGCTCAGAGCGAGCGCGACATGCAGATATTCCCGAGGTCTCTCAACCTGCTGCCACTGGTCGCCGCCGTGGCCCTCGCGGTCGGCGGCGGCGTCGTGACGTTCATCGTCGCGTACTACTTCTCGTACTGGAACGTGCAGGTGGGCTACGCGCCGGTTCAGCCGGTGCCGTTCAGCCACCGACTGCACGCGGGCCAGCTCGGGATGGACTGCCGCTACTGCCACGCCAACGTGGAGCGATCTCCCGAGGCGATGGTGCCGCCGACGCAGACCTGCATGGGCTGCCACTCGGTCGTGCGCTCCGACTCGGCGTCGCTGCGGCCCGTCTTCGAGAGCTGGGAGACCGGTGAGCCGGTCGAGTGGGTGCGCGTGCACAACCTGCCGGACCACGCGTACTTCGATCACTCGATCCACCTCAGCGCGGGCGTGGGCTGCGTGTCCTGCCACGGCCGCATCGATCAGATGGAGGTGGTCACGCTGCAGTCGCCGCTCTCGATGAGCTGGTGCCTGGACTGTCACCGCGATCCCGAGCCGAACCTCCGGCCTGTCAGCGAGATCACGAACATGGCGTGGGAGGCCGAGGAGGGCGTCGAGCCCGAGTACGCCCGCTACGTCAGCCCGCCTGAGACCTGTTCGGGGTGCCACCGATGAGCAAGCGTCCCGCGATCACGTCCTCCACCGCCGCGCTTCCCGCAGGCGCTCCGCGCGCATGGCGGAGCCTCGAGGACCGCGCCGATCCGAAGCGCGCCGTCGAAGCGGCCGCGAGCGAGTCCAGCGTCCAGCTCGATGCGCGTGATCTGATCACGCTCTCGGGCGGCAAGAGCAAGAGCAAGGGCACCGACGGCGGCGTGAAGCGCCGCGAGTTCCTGACGCTGTCCGGCGTCGCCGCCGCGGCCGCGACGATGACGGGATGTCTCCGCCGCCCGGTCGAGCACATCCTGCCGTACGCGCGTCAGCCCGAGTACGTGCTGCCCGGCATGCCGCTGCACTACGCATCCGTGCTCCCGCGGCGCGGCGACGCGATCGGCGTGATCGTCGAGTCGCACGAGGGGCGCCCCACGAAGATCGAGGGCAACCCGCTCCACCCCGGCAGCCATCCGGGCCCGGGCCGCGACGAGATCGGCGTCGCGCACGGCGGCACCGATCTGCAGACGCAGGCGCAGATCCTGAACCTCTACGACATGGATCGCGGCGGCACCGTGCTCCGCGGCGCCGGCGACGAGCGCGTGGACTCGTCGTGGACCGAGTTCGACGAGTTCTTCGCCACGCACCTGCGTGGCCTCGAGGGCGCCGCGGGCGAGGGCCTGCGCTTCCTGATGGAGCCGACGACCTCGCCGACGCTGGTCGCGGCCCGCGAGGCCTTGCTCCGGCGCTTCCCGCAGGCGCGCTTCCACCACTACTCGGCGGTGTCCGACTGGACCACGCTCGAGGGGGCGCGCATCGCGCTGGGCCGGCCGCTGAACACGCTCGTCGACTACTCGAGGGCGCGCGCGATCGTCTCGCTCGAGAACGACTTCCTGCTCACCGAGACCGGCAACACCCGGTTCCAGCACCTCTTCGCGGACGGCCGTCGCTTCATCAGCGCCGAGGGCGCGCGCGAGATGAACCGGCTCTACGTCGTGGAGTCGGCGCTGTCGGTGACGGGCTCGAACGCCGATCACCGCCTGCGCGTGCCGTCGCGTGACGTCGGTCGCTTCGCGCGTGCGCTCGCGGGCGCGCTCGGCGTGGCGGGCGTCGACGTGTCGGCGGTGCAGGGCGGCCTCGGCGATCCCGGCGAGTTCCCGGCGGGCTTCGTCGACGCGGTCGCGCGCGATCTCGTGCGCAACCGCGGCCGCTCGGCGATCGTCGTCGGCGCGCGTCAGCCGGCATGGGTACACGCGCTCGTGCACGTGCTGAACGCTGCGCTCGACAACGTCGGCCAGACGATCGCGTACCACGCGCCGCTCGATCCGAGCCCCCTCGATCCGGTGGAGGACCTGCGCGCGCTGGTCGGCGACATGGTCGCGAACCGCGTCAACACGCTGGTGATGCTCGCGGGCAACCCGGTCTACGACGCGCCCGCCGATCTCCAGCTCGCCGACGCCCTCGCCGGCGTCGCGACGAAGATCCACCTGTCCAGCCAGCACGTGGAGACGTCGGAGCTCTGCGACTGGTACCTGCCGATGACGCACGAGCTCGAGAGCTGGGGCGATCATCGCGCGCTCGACGGTGCGTACGCCGTCCAGCAGCCGCTGATCGCTCCGCTGCGCGGCGGCCGGAACGCGATCGAGCTCGTCTCGTTCGCCTCGGGCGAGCGCAGCTGGCGCGCTTTCCACGCGGTGCGTCGCACCTTTGCCACGATGGTCGGCGGCGATGCATTCGATCGCGCGTGGCGCCTGGCGCTGCAGCGCGGCGTCGTGCCGGGCACGCCGTCGACGTTCGTGACCGACGCGACGCTGGACGGAGCGGCAATCTCGCAGGTGGTCGGGCAGGGCGCCGCTCTCCCGACGCGCGCGCTCGCCGACGGCAACTGGGAAGTCTCGTTCGTCCCGTGCGGCAAGGTCCTCGACGGCCGCTGGGCGAACAACGCGTGGCTGCTCGAGCTGCCCGACCCGGTCTCGAAGGTCAGCTGGGACAACGCCGCGATGATCTCGTGGGGCTCGGCCCAGGCGCTCGGGGTCCGCAACGGCGACGTGATCCTCATCGAGCGCGAGGGGCTCGAGGCGATCGAGGTCGCGGTCGTGATCGTGCCGGGCGTCGCCGACGGGTGCGTCATCCTCACGCTGGGCTGGGGCCGGACGAACGGCGGCACGTACGCCAACTTCCAGGGCTTCGACGTCTACCCGGTGCGCACGACCGACTCGTTCTGGTTCGGCGAGGGCTACGCGGTGCGATCTGCGGGCCGCAGCTATCCGCTCTCGCTCCAGCAGGAGCACCACTCGATGGAAGGCCGTCCGCTCGCGATCGACGCGACGGTCGAGCAGTACCTCGAGACGCCGAACTTCGCGCAGTGGCGCATCCCGACGCCCGCGGTCGGGCCGCTCTGGCGGGAGGTCGACTACGGCGATCCGCTTCCTCCCGCGCAGGGCGGCACGAGCTGGTCGCTGCTGCCCGAGGGCCGCGAGGCCGCACCCGACGCGCCGCCGCGGCACGCGTGGGGCATGACGATCGACCTGACGACCTGCACCGGCTGCAACGCGTGCGTCGTCGCGTGCTTCGCCGAGAACAACATCCCGATGGTCGGCAAGGAGCAGGTCGCGCGCGGTCGCGAGATGCACTGGATGCGCATCGATCGCTACTTCACCGAGCGGGAGCTCGCGCCGGGCGTCGACCGTGACGCGCAGTACGAGATCGTCGACGAGGATCACCTCCAGGTCGCGTTCCAGCCGGTCGCCTGCCAGCACTGCGAAGAGGCGCCCTGCGAGAACGTGTGCCCGGTCAACGCGACCGTGCACTCGCCCGAGGGCATCAACGAGATGACGTACAACCGCTGCATCGGTACGCGGTACTGCGCCAACAACTGCCCGTACAAGGTGCGCCGCTTCAACTACCTCGCGTACCAGGGCGACGTCCCCGAGCTGCGCCGCATGCAGTTCAACCCGAACGTCAGCGTTCGGATGCGCGGCGTGATGGAGAAGTGCACGTACTGCATCCAGCGGATCCAGTCGGCGCGCATCCACGCGCGCAACGAGGACCGTCGCATTCGCGAGGCCGAGGTGATCACCGCCTGCGCGCAGGCCTGCCCGAGCCAAGCGATCGCCTTCGGTGACCTGAACGATCCCGAGAACGCCGCGACCCAGTTGGCGGCGGCGGACCGCCACTACAAGCTGCTCGCCGACGTCGGCACGCAGCCCCGGACGACGTTCCTCGGTCGCATCCGGAACCTCAACCCGGAGTTGGTCTGATGGCTGGCAGCAAGCCCATCGCGGAGCTCGGCGAGGCAGCGCTCGTCAAGCCCGGCACGACGTTCCACGACGTCACCGAGATCGTCAGCCGCGTCACCGAGAACAAGGCGCCGCGCGGCTGGTGGATCCTCTTCCTGCTCTCGGCGAGCGTCACCGGCGCGCTCGGCGCCACGCTCGCCTACCTGCTCTGGGTCGGCATCGGCATCTGGGGCAACAACAGCCCGGTCGGCTGGGCCTGGGACATCACGAACTTCGTGTGGTGGATCGGCATCGGCCACGCCGGCACGCTGATCTCCGCCGTCCTCTTCCTGTTCCGCCAGTACTGGCGCACCGCGATCAACCGCTTCGCCGAGGCGATGACGATCTTCGCGGTCATCTGCGCGCTGATGTTCCCGACGATCCACACCGGTCGTCCCTGGCACATCTACTACCCGCTGCCGATCCCGAACGGGATGAACGTGTGGCCGAACTTCAAGTCCCCGCTGCTGTGGGACGTGTTCGCGGTCAGCACCTACTTCACCGTCTCGCTGCTGTTCTGGTACGTCGGCCTGATCCCGGATCTCGCGACGCTCCGCGATCGCTCGAAGACCAAGATCCGGCAGCTCGCGTACGGCTTCCTCGCGCTCGGCTGGCGCGGCAGCAACCGCCACTGGTCGAACTACGAGCGCTCGTACCTGATCCTCGCCGCGATCTCGACGCCGCTGGTGCTCTCGGTGCACTCGGTGGTCTCGTTCGACTTCGCGACGTCGGTCGAGCCCGGCTGGCACACGACGATCTTCCCGCCGTACTTCGTCGCCGGCGCCGTGTTCAGCGGCTTCGCGATGGTCATGACGCTGCTGCTGATCGCACGCACCGTCTTCCAGCTGCACGACCTCGTGCGGATTCATCACCTCGAGCTGATGAACAAGATCATGCTCACGACGGGAAGCCTCGTCGGGTACGCGTACGCGATGGAGTTCTTCATCGCGTGGTACTCGGGCAATCCCTACGAGCGCTACGTCTTCCTGAACCGGATGACCGGCGACTACTGGTGGGCGTACTGGTCGATGATCACGTGCAACGTGCTCGTGCCGCAGACGTTCTGGTTCAAGTCGCTGCGCACGAACATCCTGTGGATGTTCATCGCGTCGATCCTGATCAACATCGGCATGTGGTTCGAGCGCTTCGTCATCATCGTGACGACGCTGCACCGCGACTACCTGCCGAGCTCGTGGGGCTACTTCAGCCCGACGGCGTTCGACTGGCTGATCTACCTGGGCTCGCTCGGCCTGTTCTTCACGCTGTTCCTGCTCTTCATCCGGTGGATCCCGATGATCGCGATCGCCGAGGTGAAGATGGTCCTGCCGCAGGCGGATCCGCACCACCACGACGGGGATCACGCCGCCGCGGTGCGCGGCCCCGCCGTCATGAAGACGAAGGAGGCCTGAGATGGCATCCGCTCACGACGACGACGATTCGCATCCCCCGGTGAAGCGGCTGACGCAGAAGCGTCCGCTGCTCTACCTCGCGGAGTTCGAGACCCCCGGCACGGTGATGAAGGCCGCCGAGCGCGTGCGCGACGCCGGCTACAGGCGCTGGGACGTGCACACGCCTTTCCCGGTGCACGGGATGGATCGCGCGATGGGCATGCCCGACTCGCGGCTCGGCTGGATCGTGCTCGCGTGCGGCCTCACCGGCTGCGCGAGCGCGTTCGCGATGATGTACTGGATGAACGGCCTCGACTATCCGCTGGTCATCGGCGGCAAGCCGCCCGACGCGCTGCCGTCGATGGTGCCGGTGATGTTCGAGCTGACGATCCTGCTCAGCGCGTTCGGCGCGGTGTTCGGCATGTTCGGCCTGAACCAGCTGCCGCGCCACAACCACCCGGTGTTCCACTCCGAGCGCTTCGAGCGCGCGACCGATGATCGCTTCTTCATCTCGATCGAGGCGGCCGACGAGAAGTTCGACCTCGAGGACACGCGCGCGCTGCTCGAGTCGCTCGGCGCCGCGAACCTCGAGCTGATCCAGGAAGAAAGCTGAAAGGTATGCAAGCTTTCACTTCGAAGCTCGTCGTCGCGCTCGCGCTCGCTCTCGCTCTCGCTCTGGGCGCGTGTCGCGGCCAGACGTCGGCCGATCCGCCGATCATCCCGTTCCGAGGCATGCACGAGATGCCTCGCTATGACGCGCAGGAAGCGTCGCACTACTTCGAGGACGGGCGCGCGATGCGTCCGCCGGTCGAGGGCACGATGCCGCAGGAGATGATCGTCGATCTCGAGATCGCCGAGGGCATCGACGACACCGGCAGCTACGTGATGACGATCCCGCAGCCGATCATCCGGGATGCAGGCGGCATGGACGCGCTCCTCGCGCGCGGTCACGGCCGCTTCGACATCTACTGCAGCCCCTGCCACGCCTACGCCGGCGACGGCCAGGGCATGATCACGCGGCGCGCCGAGGCGATCGGCGCGACCTTCGCGGCGGCGAACCTGCACGACGATCGCATCCGGCACCTGCCCGACGGACAGGTCTACGCGACGATCGCGAACGGCATCCGCACGATGCCCGCGTACCGCGCGCAGATCCCGGTCGCGGATCGCTGGGCGATCGTCGCGTACCTGCGCGCACTGCAGCTCAGCCAGTCGGGCGAGCGCAGTGCGTCCCTGCGCCAGCAGACGGCCGAGCCCGCCCCGACGGAGGCGATCCGATGAGCGCCGCGAAGAAGAAGAAGTCGGGCGGCGACGCCGCGAAGCCGACGTACCGCCTGCCCCGCGAGGGCGGCTGGGCCAACGCATGGAAGCTGAGCGCCGCGCTCGGCGCGCTGGGCATCCTGGCGTCGATCGTCGGCTGGGCCGGCGATCCTCACCGGTTCGCGTTCTCGTGGCTGTTCGCGGTGATGACGTTCCTCGCGATCGCGCTGGGGGGCCTCTTCTTCGTGCTCGGTCAGCACCTGAGCGGCGCAGGGTGGGGCGTCACCGTGAGGCGCACCGCCGAGTTCCTGATGGCGGGCCTGCCGGTCATCGCGGTGCTCGTGATCCCGGTGCTCGTGCAGATGGACGAGCTCTACCCGTGGATGCACAACTGGCGCGAGTCGCTGCACCACGTCGATTCGCACGACGAGTCGCAGGGCGACGTCCAGCAGGAGGAGCACGGCTCGCGCGAGGGGCTGATCGGCGCGTCGGTCGCCGCCGCGCAGGAGCACGTGCCGACCCACGAGCCCGATCCCGATGCCGACATGGCGGGCCCGGGACCGCACGGTGAGCCGGGGGCGGGACGCCCGGGTCACATCGACCCTCACGACGCGCACCACACGCCTCAGCACGCGCTGCACGAGGAGATCATCGAGAGCAAGCTCGCCTACCTCAACCAGCCGTTCTTCATCGGCCGCGCGATCCTCTACGGCGTGATCTGGACCCTGCTCGCGTGGTTCTTCTTCACGTTCTCGACGCGGCAGGACACCTCGCGCGATCTCGCGCGCACCCAGCGCATGGAGTCGCTCGCGCCGGCCGCGACCTTCGCGTTCGGTCTGACGCTGACCTTCGCGGCGTTCGACTGGATGATGTCGCTCGAGCCCGCGTGGTTCTCGACGATCTTCGGCGTGCAGTTCTTCGCGGTGGCATGCGTCTCGAGCCTCGCGACGATCGTGCTGCTGCTGTACGGCCTCAAGTCGGCGGGCGCGCTCGGGGAGTCGATCACGACCGAGCACTTCCACGACGTCGGCAAGCTGCTCTTCGGCTTCCTCGTGTTCTGGGCGTACATCAGCTTCTCGCAGTTCATGCTGATCTGGTACGCGTCGATCCCCGAGGAGACGACCTACTATCACCTCCGCTGGGCCGAGGGCTGGCGCACGTTCTCGCTCGTGCTGCTGATCGGGCACTTCATCGTGCCGTTCTTCCTCCTGATGTCGCGCAACGTGAAGCGTCGCGTGCCGATCCTCGCGTTCGGCGCGGCGTGGCTGCTGGTCACGCACGTCTTCGAGATCTTCTGGCTGGTGATGCCGTACGTGAGCCCCGGTGAGCTCACGGTGCACTGGCTCGACATCGCGGCGCTCTTCGCGGTCGGCGGCGTGTACTTCACGTTCGTCTTCCTGCTGATGGGCCGCTACCCGCTGATCCCGATCGGTGATCCGCGCCTCGATCGCGCGCTTCACCTCGAGGTGCACTGAGATGGCACATCCCGAGACCGACTCCGACCTGCACGACCACTCGGCGACCGGGCGGCCGCGCCCGGACGACACCCCGCCGCGCAACCGCGTGATCATGACGTACACCGTGCTCGCGGTGATCACGCTGGTCGGCCTCTCGTTCGTGTTCGACTCGTACATCGATGTCAGCCGCCGCGGCGTGCGCCGCGAGCACCTCGCGGAGAGCCAGGCGGGCCTCGTGCTCGAGGCCTATCGCGAGGAGCAGTACGAGCGGCTCGCGCGCGGCCCGATGCCGATCGAGCGCGCGATGGAAGAGCTCGTGCGGCGCGATCGCCGCGCGCTGCCGCTGATTCGTCCGACCGCGTCGGACGATCAGGGTCCGCTGCAGGGCTGGACGCAGCTGCCGCGCGCGTATCCGGAGCCGCCGACGACGACGCCCGTGCCGGAAGAAGGCGCGGTACCGCCGCCGACCGGCCCGCTGCCGCAGGGAGATCGCCCCGAGGACGTCACGCTCGAGGGCGCCACGGGCGCGGTCGCGCCG
>JALYRN010000958.1 GCA_030855295.1 Myxococcota bacterium
GTCTCGCCCGCGAGCGCCGCCCGCACGGCGCTCGCGAGCTCGCTCGCGGTGTAGGGCTTCGCGACGAAGCGCGCGTCGAGCGCGTCGAGCATCGCCGCGTTGACCTCCACGTCGGCATGACCACTGAGCAGGATCGCGGGCGCGGCGTGCCCGCGATCGCGCATCGCGCGGAGCAGGTCCAGGCCGCCCATCCGCGGCATCACGAGATCGCTGACGACCACGTCCGGCTCGAGCCCGGCGTCGAGCTGCGCGAGCGCATCGACGCCATCAGGGGACTCGGTCACGCCATACCCGACGGCCGAGAGGGCGCGCGCGGTCATCCGACGCAGCAGCTCCTCGTCCTCGACCAGGAGCACGCGGGCGCTCTCGCGGAGCGGCGCGGCCCCGTCTCGCACGTGCGGCTCGAGGTCCGCGCGTGCCCCGTCCACCGCGGTCGGGAAGAAGGCGCGGAACGTCGCGCCCGCGCCGAGCTCGCTCTCGGCGTGCACGTGGCCACCGTGCTGCTGCAGGAGCCCGTACACCGTGGCGAGACCGAGGCCCGTCCCGCCACGCGCGGCCTTCGTCGTGAAGAACGGCTCGTAAATGCGCTCGAGATCGTCGGGCGCGATGCCCGGGCCGTCGTCGCGCACCTCGATCACCGCCCAGCGACCCGCCGGCTCGCGCGGCACCGCTCCGTCGCGCACGGCGACGCTCACGTCGATGTGACGGGCGCGCGCGGAGTCGACGCTCGCGAGCGCGTCCGCCGCGTTGACCACGAGGTTGACGATGATCTGCGTGAGCTGCGCGGCGTCGCTGACGACCCAGACGGGCTCGTCCGGGACGCGCACGCGCAGCTCGACATCCTCGCGTACCAGGCGTCGCAGCATGCGCTCGGTGGTGCGGACGACATCGCTGAGGTCGAGCCTCCGTGCGTCGCGCGGCTGCTCGCGCGCGAACGCGAGCAGCTGGCGGGTGAGCCCCGACGCGCGCTCGGCCGCGGTCATCGCGTCCTCGAGGCTCTCCTTCACCGCAGGGCGCAGCGGTCCGCCGAGACGCAGCGCGATCTCGCCCGCACCGAGGATCACCGCAAGCAGGTTGTTGAAGTCGTGCGCGATGCCGCCGGCCATGCGCCCCAGCGCCTCGAGGCGATGCGCGGCGGCGAGGTGATGCTCGAGCCGATGCTGCTCGCGCTCCGCCTCGAGCCGCGCCTCCTGACGGCGCACCGCGAGGAACGCCGCGAGGGCGAGCGCGAGCGCGAACGCGAGGCCGACCGCGACGAACGACACGAGGGCGGGGTCCGCGCGGGCCGCGCCGTCTCGTCGCCCGAGGCGCAGCCGCCACTCGCGGTCGAGGATCGGCAGCACCTGCGTCGCGAACGTCGCTCCCTCGGGAAGCGCCTCCGCGTCGCCATAGACGGGACGACCGCGATCGTCGATCACGACGACGTACCGCTCCAGCAGAGCGCGGCCGAGACAGCCGTCGACGAGATCGTCGACACGGAACACGCCGTTGATCACGCCCGCGAGCTGGTCGCCGCGGACGACCGGGAAGTACGTCGCGAAGCCGCGCCCGCCTTGCAGCAGGGGTATCGGCGGGGTCGCGCGCGGCTGCCCGGAGCGCATCGCATCCTCGACGGACTCGCGCGTGGGCCCGTGCGCGCGCAGGCTGCGGCCGAGCGCCGGGAGGTTCGGCTCGCGCGGCACGACGCGACGAATCACGCCGCTCGAGTCGATCCAGTTGATCGCCTGGAACCCGCCGTACTGGATCTGCGTTGCCTCGGCGATCGAATCGAACCGCTCGTCGGGTACGAAGGCGGGGTTGGCCGTCTCGCGGCGCACGATCTCGAGCGCCAGGAAGCGCGCGCGCACGAAGTCCGTGAGCCGCAGCGCGGCCTGCTCCGAGAGCATCCGGGTCTCCGCCGTTCGGGCCTCGCGCTCTCGGTCGAGGAGCAGCGCGCTCGCGAGCGCGACCGGCACCGCCGAGAGCACGAACGCGAGACAGGCCGTGAGGATCGCGCGTCGCGCGAATCGTGGCGTGGTCAGCACCGTCACGGGCACTTGCTCTTCATCGTCCTCCGCGCTCCAGGCCCGCCGACGGAGAGGATAAACGATCCGCCCGGAGCGCCATCGCGGGTCGGAGCACGCTCTCGGTCGCCGGCCGGCCGGCGCGGGACGCGTGCGTCTCCGGAGAGCGCGCGACGGCGCCGACGCGTCGGGCCCGCAGCGATCGTCAGCGCGGGTCGGGCATCTCCCACAGACCCGGCGCGTAGATCGTCACGTCGTTCCAGTAGATCTCGGCGGGCGGCGTGCAGCGCGCGCGGTCGTGCTCCGAGACCGCCGAGCAGAAGAGCGCGAGCCCGCGCCCGCGAAGGAGCATATTCGCCAATAGCATTATCGGCGAACATGCAACACGCCGGGGCGCGCGTCCAGGAGGTACGCGAGCACCGACGCGCGCCTCGACGTCGAGATGCAATACCTGACATCAAGCTGACAGCGCGCTCGCGCATGCTCTTCCGGTGAGCCGAACCCGAACAGGAGAGCGCGAGATGAGTGAGACCAAGACGAGCGTGGGCAGCTGTCACTGCGGCGCGGTGCGATGGGAGGTCGAGCTCGATCTCTCGAAGGGGATGACGCGCTGCAACTGCAGCATCTGCACGAAGCTGCACAACGGGAACGCGATCGTGAAGCCCGACGCGTTCCGGTTGCTCTCGGGAGAGGACGCGCTGTCCGAGTACCGGTGGGGCTCGAAGGCGGCGCCGTACCTCTTCTGCAAGCACTGCGGCGTCCACTCGTTCGGTCGCGGCCACCTCGGCATGCTCGGGGGCGACTTCGTGGCGGTGAACCTGCAATGCCTCGACGGGGTCGAGATCGCCGAGCTCCCGGTGGCGTACTGGGACGGTCGCCACGACGACTGGAAGGCCGGCACGCGCCCGACGCCGTGGCCGATCCTGACGACGTCGCCGACTTCGTGAGCAGCGCCGTCCCGCCGATCGAATACGCTGGCGGCCGACATGCGGAATTCGATCGCTCGAGCGCTCGCGCTCCTGCTCGCGAGCCCGGCGGCCTGCGGGAGCCCTCCGCCCCGAGCGTCCGAGCCGGCGCACCACGCGCCGCGAAACGACTCGCCCGTCGGCGAGGCAGCTGCCGACCAGCCG
>JALYRN010000959.1 GCA_030855295.1 Myxococcota bacterium
GGATCGCGGGGCGGCGCTACGCACTGCTCGGACGCGTCGCGCAGGGCGAGAGCAGCGACGTGTTCCTCGCGCGCCGGGACGCGCGGCTGACCGAGCGCGTGCTGATCAAGGTGCTGCGCGCGGACGGAGATCGCGATCTCTTGGAGCGCGAGCAAGCGGTGCTCGAGTCGCTCGAGGAGAGCACAGCGAACGGCGCGCCGCACTTCACGCGGCTGCTGCCGCAGCGCGTGGCCTCGGGGATCGCGCGGCTCGGTCTGCACGGCGACGGCGGCGAGCGGCGCGTGTCCGTGATGCGATGGCGCAGCGGGTTCGTGCACACGATGCGCGACGTGCTCGAGGCGCATGGCGGCGGCGTGAGCGCCGAGACGTCGGTGTGGATGTGGAAGCGGATGCTCGAGCAGCTCGGGTGGGTGCACCGGAGCGGATGGGTGCACGGCGCCGTGCTTCCGCAGCATCTGCTGGTGCACGCGCGCGATCACGGCGTGGTGCTCGTCGGGTGGTCGTGCGCGGTGCGGGCCGGCGAGGCGCTGCTCGCGACTCCCGGCGCCGAGCGCGCGCTCTACCCCGACGACGCGTGGGGCGGCCGGCCGATCACGACGCGCACCGACGTGACGATGAGCGCGCGCGTGGTGCTGAAGGCGCTCGGAGGCGACGTCGAGCGCGCTCCATCGTCGGTGCCGCGGCCGCTCGCCTCGCTGCTCGAGGCGCAGGCGCGCGGCGAGACCGACGCGTACGACGACGCCTGGGCGCTCAAGGATCGACTGGACGCGGTGGCGCGCGAGGTCTTCGGACCGCCGCGGTTCGTGCCGTTCGCGATGCCGGGCTGGTGAACGAGGAAGGAAACGGGGGAGGCGAGACATGGGACACGGCAGCTACAGTTTCGAGGCGCACCAGGCGATCACCGCGAAGCGCGCGAACGCGCCGGCGCAGCAGGTCTTCGCGCAGCGGCAGATCCATCCGCTGATGGATCCGAAGGGCGTGAAGTTCCGCGAGTCGCGCGACAGCGCGGATCATCCGAGCACGACGAGCATCGTCTTCGCGCTCGACGTCAGCGGATCGATGGGCGCGATCCCGCAGCAGATCGCGCGCACCGAGCTGCCGACGTTCATGAAGGCGCTGCTCGACGCGGGCGTGACCGATCCGCAGGTGCTGTTCATGGCGCTGCAGGACGCGGCGGGCGGCGTGGCGCCGCTGCAGGTCGGGCAGTTCGAGTCGACCGCGGAGCTGATGGATCAGTGGCTGACGTGGTGCTGGCTGATGGGCGGCGGCACCACCGCGTACGAGTCGTACGACCTCGCGCTCTACTTCGCGGCGCACCACACGAAGCTCGACTCGCTCGAGAAGCGAGGCAAGAAGGGCTACCTCTTCATGACCGGCGACGAGCCCTGCTTCGCCGAGCTGAACGCCACGTGGGTGAAGCAGTTCGTCGGGGACGAGCTCCCCGCGAACGTGCCGCTGCGGCAGGTGATCGACGACTGCCGCAAGACGTACTCACCGTTCTTCTTGATCCCCGATGCGCAGCGCGCGGCGGGCGTCGGTCCGTTCTGGCGGGACCTGCTCGGCGCGAACGCGATCGCGCTCGCGACGCCCGAGGACACCTGCCCGGTGGCGGCCGGGATCGTCGCGCTGCAGGAGGACGCGGTGGCGGATCTCGGGGCGCTCTCGAAGCGGCTGATCGCGGCGGGGCTCGATGCGGCGCGCGTCGATCGCGTCGCGACCGCGATCGCGCCCTGGGCGACGAGCATCGGCAAGGTCTGAGGCGTGGGCTTCGGCGGGTACAGCTACGAGGCGCACCGCGCGATCACCGAGGCGCGTCGGGATCTCCCGGCGCAGGCGGTGTTCGTGCAGCGCGAGGTGCACCCGCTGATGCGCCCGCACGGGATCAAGGTGCGCGAGGCGCGCGACAGCGCAGCGCACCCGCGCTCGCTCGCGATCGTGCTCGCGCTCGACGTCACGGGATCGATGGGCGAGATCCCGGAGCGGCTCGCGAAGCAGGAGCTACCGGGCCTGATGCGGATGCTGATCGAGCACGGCGTCGACGATCCCCAGGTGCTCTTCCTTGCGATCGGCGACGCGTTCCACGATCGCGCGCCGCTGCAGATCGGGCAGTTCGAGTCGAGCGCCGAGCTGATGGATCAGTGGCTGACGTGGACGTGGATCGAGGGCCAGGGCGGCGCGGCGGGGCACGAGTCGTACGAGCTCGCGCTCTACTTCGCGGCGCGGCACCTCGAGCTCGACTGCCTGCGGCTGCGCGATCAGCGCGGCTATCTGTTCCTGACCGGCGACGAGAAGCCGTATCCGCAGCTCTCGCGCGCGGCGGTGCGCAGCGTGCTGGGCGACGAGCTCGAGGACGATCTGCCGCTCTCGGTGGTGGTCGACGAGGCGTCGCGGGTGGTCGAGCCGTTCTTCTTGATCCCGGATCTCGCGCGCCGCGCGCAGTGCGAGCGGGCGTGGCGCGACGTGCTCGGCGATCGCGTCATCTGCATGGAGAGCCCGGCCGACGTCAGCGCGTGCATCGCGGGCATCGTCGCGATCTCGGAGGGCGCGCTCGACGGCATCGACGCCTTCGCGCGCAAGCTCGGCGAGCGCGGCGTCGAGCGACAGCGCATCGGCGCCGCGGTGCGCGCGCTGACGCCGTGGGCTGCGACGCTGGGCAAGGACGGCACGCCGCTGCCGGTGCTCGAGGAGCTCGCTTCGCTCCCGACCGGCCACGAGGCCTCGCACGTGCGTCGGATGACGCCGGCGCGATGAGCGCGTGGATCGTCGCCGACCTCGGCTTCGGCGACTCCGGCAAGGGCACCATCACCGACTTCCTCGTGCGCGAGCTCGGCGCGCGAACGGTCGTGCGCTGGAACGGCGGCGCGCAGGCCGGGCACACCGTCGTCACGGGCGACGGCCGCGCGCACACCTTCTCGCAATTCGGCGCCGGCACCTTCGTGCCGGGCGTGCGCACGCACCTCGCCGAGCCCGTGGTGGTGCACCCGACCGCGCTGCTGGTCGAGGCGCGCTACCTCGAGCGAAGCGGCGTCGGTGACGCGCTCGCGCGGCTGACGATCGCGGAGAGCGCGCGCCTGATCACTCCGTTCCACCAGAGCGCGAACCGCGCGCGCGAGTCGGCGCGCGGCGCCGCGC
>JALYRN010000960.1 GCA_030855295.1 Myxococcota bacterium
GAGCGGGATCGTCGACGCGCACGAGCTCATGGCGCGCCTGCTCGCCATCGCGCACACGACCGGACGCTGCGACTTCGCGTGGCAGCACGCGATCGTGCGCGCCGAGCCGATCGCCGGCGGGTACCTGCTCTGCGCGCGCGATGCAGTGGGGATGGAGACCGAGCTGCGCGCGCGGGCGGTGATCGACGCGGCGGGCCTGGCGAGCGACGAGATCGCGGCGGCGATCGGGATCGACGTCGACGCCGCGGGCTATCGCCAGCGCTGGGTGAAGGGCAGCTACTTCCGAGTGCGCGGCGCGGGCCGCGTGCGCTCGCTGATCTACCCGGTGCCGCCGCCCGGGCTCGCAGGCCTGGGCGTGCACCTCACGCTCGAGCTCGACGGCAGCGTGCGCCTCGGCCCCGACGTCGAGGTGCTCGACGAGCGGCGCGCGGACTACGACGTCCCGGAGTCGGCGCGTGAGCGCTTCTTCACCGCGGCCGCGCGCTACCTGCGAGGCCTCACGCCCGAGGATCTCACGCCCGATCAGGCGGGGATCCGCCCGAAGCTGATCTCGACCGACGGCGCGCCGCGCGACTTCGTGATCGCGGAGGAGAGCGCCCGCGGTCTGCCGGGCTGGACGAGCCTGATCGGCATCGAGTCGCCGGGGCTGACCTGCGCGCTGGAGATCGCGGACATGGTCGCGGCGATGCTCTGATCCGACAGGAGTGCTCGCCCCGGAGGGCGCGTACCGCGGCGCGCGCATCGACGCGCGTTGCTGTAGCGTACCGGCCCATGTCGACGGGCCTCTTCGCGTACGACCCACGAGGTCGTCTCTTCGCCATCGGTTGCGGCAGCGAGCTGCTCGTGCACGACGGCGCCTCCGAGGCGCCGCTCTGGCGGCGCGAGCTCGACGAGTCGATCGTCGGCGTCGACGTGTGCGGCGACGAGCTGGTCGTGCTGACCGAACCAGGGTTCATCGTGCGGTTCGGGCTGAGGGGACGCGAGCTCGGGCGGCTCTCGCTCGGCGCGCCGGCACGCTCGCTCGCGGTGGCGCCAAGCGGATGGATCGCAGCGACGCACGAGGAGCGGATCTCGGTGCTGCGGCGCGGGGATCTCGCGGCGACCGATCTCCCGCACGGCGGCGTGACCGCGATGGCGTGGTCGGCGGATGGCACCAAGCTCCTGCTCGGCACGCGAGACGGAGCGCTGATCGAGCTGCGCGCGCCCTCGTGGACCGAGGCGCGTGAGGCGATCTCTGCGGACACCGCGATCGCCACGATCTGCTGGAGCGCGCGGGGCGTGTGGCTGGTCGGATCGGGCGATCGCGTGCTGCGCGTCGAGCCGGGCGCCACCGAGACGAAGCCGGTGACGCGCGCCAGCGGTCAGGCGATCACGGCGCTCGCGAGCGCGCCCGACGGAGCGCGCTTCGCGATGCAGCTCGGCGACTCGACGGTCGTCGTGCTGAGCGATCCTCCGGGCGAGACGATCGCGCAGCTGCGCTATCCCGAGCGGCGCGCGTGCGGCATCGCGTTCGGCCCCGAGCGCTGGCTCGGCGTGGGCCTCGACACCGGCGACGCGAACAAGCTCGACATCACGACGGGCGCGCTGCACCGCAGCGACACGCACCCCGATCGCATGCACAGCTCGTGGCTCGTCGCGGTATCGACCGCGGCCGACCAGAAGATCGAGCTCGAGAAGAAGCGGGCGCCTTCCGAGCGCCCCGCGAAGAAGCACCGCGCGCCCCCGCAGTCGGCCCCTCTGGCGTACGACGATCCGCCGGCCGACGAAGGCCCGAGCCCCTGGCTCGTGCTCCGGCTGGTGATCACGGGGATCGCGATCTTGTTCGCGCTGCTCCGCCTGATGGACTGAAGCGGATACGCGCTCGCGCTCAGAGACTTCCGTCGTCCGGGTGTGAGGGCTCGCTCGGCGCCGCGTCGCCCGAGAGGTCGACGCCGCGGGAGACGAACGAGTAGCGAGATGCGCCCGAGGTCCCGAGCATGACGGCCTCGACGAGCGGCGGGTGGCCGCGCTCGTCGGTCGCCCACTCGACGATGAAGTTCGCGCCGGAGCCGCCCGCCTCGTCGTTCTGCTCGACGAAGTACTCGACGGTGCCGAGCGGGGGCAGGAGCGCGGGCTCCGTGAGGAACGAGCGCACGCGATCGCCCGCGGTCGCATGGTAGTCGACGCTGCGCAGGCGCAGCGGCCGCTCCGGGTCGACGTTGCGGATGCTGAGCGTCACCGCGAAGAGCACCGGCGTGCCCGAGGCGACGTACGCGTGCGAGTACGCGGGCACGTACGTACGTCCGGTGCGCGGAAGCGCTGCGCCCGCGCCGCCGGAGACGAATTGCTCCGGGCCCGGCGGGCGGTAGCGCAGACGATCGGCGAGCGGCGGGCCGTGCGGCTGCAGCAGGTACACCACGAGCCCGACCACGGCCGCGGCTCCGAGGACGAACGGGATCGCACGCACGAGCGCAGGACGCTTCACGACCCGCACGGTAGCAGGGCGTGACCTCGATGATCAGCCGTCACCGCGCGCGCGAGCCGGACGGAACCGCGCTGAGCGGCGCCCGGGGCCGACCAGACCGTGCGCTTCGTGGTCGATCCGCCGAGCGACGTCGAATACGATCGTCGCCGCGTGCGTCGGTCCCGCGTCGTGTCGAGGCTCTGCATCCGTGCGCTCGTGCTCGCCGCGACACTGTGTCTGAGCGCGTGCGCGAGCACGACGACCACCACGCACCCGGCCGGCCCGCTCCCGGAACGCTCGGACTTCGCCGGGCGCATCACGCTGCGCTCGCCGTCGATCCCGACCCGCATCCGCGAGTACGCGTCCGCATGGAGGCGCCGTCTGATGATCCTCGGGATCGAGTCGGAGTGGCGCTTCGATCGCGACATGGCGATCGTCGATCTCTACGGCGTGCCGCCGGAGGATGTGGATCGCACCGTCGCCGTGCTGAGCGAGAGCGGCGGTTGGTGGCTCGGTGGTGTCTGGCTGGGCGGCGCGGCGATCACGCAGTGGCGCCTGCCCGAGCTCGACTGCGAGTGCGCCGCGATCTTCCGGATCGTCGGAGACATCGAGGTGCTGCGAAGGCTGCACGAGCGTGGCTCGGGAGGCCCGCTCACGCGCGAGAACGGCACCGAGGTGCTCGGCGG
>JALYRN010000157.1 GCA_030855295.1 Myxococcota bacterium
CGCAACCCGGCCGTCGCCCGGTCGACACCATCTGCCATGACGTCACGCCCGATCCTGATCTCGATCTCGCTCCCGCTCGCGCTCGCGCTCGCGGCGCGCGCGCTCGGTCGCGGCAAGCGCATCGATCTTCGCAAGGGCGAGTTCGTCGCGCGACGGACGACCGGGCTCGTGCGCCAGCACGCGCCGCTCTTCGCGACGTGCGCCGCCGCGATCGTGATGGCGTTCTTCTTCTCGACGTACGCGCGATGGTCGGTCCTCGACTCGCGGCGCGAGTCGCTCGAGGCGCAGCTCGGTGAGGTCACGCGCGAGCGCCTGGGCGAAGAGACGCACAGCCCGACGCGCGCACGCACGCTCCTCGCGAGCGGCGGGACGCGCAACGATCCGCTCCCGCGCTTCACCGCGTACGACGCGCTGTCGTCGATCTCCGCGGCGATCCCGACCGACGTCACGCACGACGTGCAGCGGCTGCAGATCAACCTGGGAGACGATCGCAGCGGCGGGCACTTCGAGCTCGCGGGGATCGTCGGCTCGATCGAGGATCGCGATCGCATCGCGCAGGCGCTCGGCGGGGTCGAGTGCTTCCAGGAGATGGAGCTCGGGCCGCTGACGCAGGCGCCCAACGATCGCCGGCTCTACCGGATCGAGGCGGACATCCGCTGTCCCGGCGACGAGCCCCCGGAGAGCACGCGAGGCGGTCGCGGGCGCTCGCGCAGCAGCAGCTCCAGCGCGAGCGGAGGTGGACGATGAACGAGCGGCTCGAGGGGCTGCGCGCCCAGTGGGAAGCGCTCACCGATCGCGAGAAGCGGCTGGTGCGCGGCCTCGGCGTCGTCGCCGCGGCGCTGCTCGTCATGCTCCCGGTCTATCTGCTCTCGAGCGCGATCGGCGATCTCGAGCGGCAGAACGAGGAGATCGCGGGCGTGCTCTCGGAGATCGATCGCGCCGACGAGCGCCTCGCGCAGCGCGAGGCCGAGCGCTCGGCCGCGGAGGCACGCTACAACCAGCGCGCGCCCGAGCTCGGCACGTTCCTCGAGGGGCGCGCGAGCGCGCGCGAGATGACGATCGCGTCCGTGACGAACCAGCCGGAGGTGCAGGCTGGCCGCTTCCGCAAGCGCCACGTGCGCGCGAGCTTCCCCGGCACGTCGCTGCGCCAGGCGGTGCGGCTGATGACCGATCTCGAGAACGCGCCGTATCCGATCGCGCTCGAGCGCGTGCACATGGAGCACCACCAGTCGGGCGATCACTACAACCTCGAGATCGGCGTCATCACCTACGATCGCACCGCCAGCCCCGACCGCGACGCCGGCGCCGCTTCCGCGCCTGCGCCCGGCGCCTCGGGCCGCGCGGGTCCGCCGCCTCCTCCCTGAACGGACCAACTCGTGAAGCTCTCGGAACGAACGACCACGATCCTGCGCCGGGCGGTCGCCTATCCGCTCTGGTTCATGTTCTGCTTCCTCACGTTCGCGTACTGCACGTTCCCCTACGATCGCGTGCGCGATCGGATCGAGGACGAGGTCGAGCGCGCGGTGCCGGGATCGGAGCTCGAGATCGTCGGGCTCTCTCCGTCGTGGGTCACCGGCGTCGAGCTCACGGGCGTCAGCCTGACGCTGCCCGCCGAGGAGGAAGGCGAGCGCCCGACGCAGCTCTCGCTGCCCGAGGTGAGCGCGCGCGTGGGCGTGCTCGACTATCTGTTCGGCACGACGTCGGTGAGCTACTCGGCCGAGCTCGGCGGGGGTGGAACGGTCGCGGGCGACTACTGGAATTCGGAGACGCAGACGCACGTCGCGATGCACCTCGAGGACGTCGAGCTCGGCCGCATCGGGCCGCTGCGCCGGTTCGTGATGCTTCCGATCGCCGGCACCCTGAGCGGCGACATCGACGTCACGATCGCCGACGACAACGAGCAGACGCAGGGCGACATCACGCTGAGCATCGCGGGGCTCACGGTGGGCGACGGACGCGCGCGCCTGGAGATCCCCGGGATGCGGAGCGGCATCACGGTCGAGCAGCTGAACGCGGGCGATCTCAACCTGCGCATGCAGGTCGAGCGCGGCGTCGGGCGCATCCAGCAGCTGACGTCGTCGAGCGACGACGTCGACATCCGCGGCGCCGGCACGCTGCGCCTGCTGCGCCCGATCCGCATGTCGAACATCGACGTGATGCTCCGCTTCGAGGTGAAGCAGCCGTACCGTGTGCGGAACGCGCGGACCGAGGCGGTCTTCTCGATGATCGAGATGAGCCCGGACGTGCGTCCCTACCGCGCGCCCGACGGCGCGTTCCAGCTGCGCGTCGCGGGATCGTTCGGCTCGAGCATCCGGGCGTCGGGCGCGGGCACCGCGACGATGCCGCAGTAGCGCCCGGGAGGCTCGACCGGCGCGCGTTCACGCACCGTTCCCATCGACAGGCGGGCGCGTCCCGCGCATCCTGGAGCTCTGCATGTCGCGCGTGATCGGGATCGATCTCGGCACGACCAACTGCTGCGTGGCGGTCGTCGACGGCTTCCGTCCGGCAGTGCTGTCGAACCGCTCCGGGTACAAGACGACACCGTCGGTGATCGCCATCACCGAGGACGGGCGACGTCTGGTCGGTCAGCTCGCGGTCCGTCAGGCGATCACGAACCCCGCGCACACGGTGCACGCGAGCAAGCGCCTGATCGGTCGCACCTACGACTCGCCGCAGGTGAAGCACGCGATCGAGCACAGCGCGTTCAAGATTGCGCCCGGCCCCAACGGCGATGCGCGCATCGAGCTGCGCGGTCAGCTCTACTCGGTCCCCGAGCTCTCGGCGGTGCTGCTCCAGGAGATGCGGATCATCGCGGAGGAACGGCTGGGCGAGACCATCGAGCGCGCGGTCGTGACGGTGCCCGCGTACTTCAACGACAACCAGCGCCAGGCCGTGCGCGACGCCGGCCGCATCGCGGGCCTCGACGTGGTGCGCATCCTGAACGAGCCCACCGCGGCGGCGCTCGCGTACGGCTTCGAGCGCGACGAATGCAAGACGATCGCGGTCTACGATCTCGGCGGCGGCACCTTCGACATCTCGATCGTGCGCGTCGATCCGAGCGTGGGCTTCGACGTGATCGCGACGACCGGCGACTCGTACCTCGGCGGCGAGGACTTCGACGACCGCATCGTCGCGTGGCTCCTCGACGGCCTGAAGAAGACGCACGGCGTCGATCTGCACGACTCGCCGATGGCGCTCCAGCGCCTGCGCGAGGCGGCACAGAAGGCCAAGTGCGAGCTCAGCGAGAGCACGGAGAGCCACATCCAGCTGCCGTTCCTGGGGACGACGCCGGGGGGCGACGCGCTGCACCTCGAGACGCGCCTCACGCGCTCGATGCTCGAGCGCATGACGGGCGATCTCGTCACGCGCAGCCTCCAGATCTGCGAGCGCGCGCTGCGGCTCGGCGAGGTCCGCGTCGGCGACATCGACGAGGTGATCCTGGTCGGCGGGATGATCCGCATGCCCGCGATCCAGTCGGCGGTCAGCGAGTTCTTCGAGCGCGAGCCGTGCCGCGGCGTGCACCCCGACGAGGTGGTCGCGCTCGGCGCCGCGATCTCGGCGTTCTCGATGCAGACCGACGGGAAGAGCGGCGTCGTGCCGCTGCGCGACGTCACCGCGCACTCGCTGGGCATCATGGTCGCGGGCGGCATGTTCGACGTGCTGATCCCGGCGAACACGACGGTGCCGGCGCGCACGACGACGGTGTTCGCGACCAGCCGCGACGATCAGGAGATCGTGAAGATCGTCGTGCTCCAGGGAGAGAGCGGCGCCGCGCGCGAGAACGACTTCCTGGCGCAGTTCGCGCTGACCGGGCTGCGCCGCGCGCCCGCCGGCGAGGTCGAGGTCGACGTCGCGTTCGAGATCGACGAGGACGGCATCTTCCGCGTCGCGGCGATCGATCGCGAGACCGGCGACGCGCAGGCGATCCAGGTCGTCGCGCAGAGCGGCATCTCGGACGACGAGATCGGCCGCATGATGACCGACGCCGCGCGGTACATGGCGGAGCGCCGCGAGCAGGAGGAGGGCGAGCGCGCGAGGCAGAGCGTCGAAGTCCTGCTCGCCGAGCTCGATCGTCTCCTGCCCGACGCCGAGGCGCGCGCGGCGCGGACGACGATCGCGCCGACCGCGCTGACGAAGGCGCGTCAGATGGCCGATCACGTCCGCCGCGTGTCGCGCGACAGCGATCCGCGCGACCTTGCGCGCCACGCGCGTGAGCTCGAGGAGCTCACCGCGTCGCTCAAGCGCGCGCTCTGAATCAGCAGGAGTGCTCGCCCCGAAGGGCGCGCCCGGCGCGGGCGAGCCGATCGATCGCCGACAGGCTCCTGAATCAGCTCACTCGGTCGCGACGGGCTCGAGGGTCCGGGCGGCGGCGCGGAAGCGCTGCAGCCACGGGCTCCGCGGCGCCGCGTTGGCGCTCGCCACGACCATGAACGCCGCGTCCCCACGGAACACGAGCGCCGCGTACGTCGTCAGCCGCGGCTCGTCGGTGGTGGTCGCGCTGGTGTCGCAGCCCGTGACCTCGCCCGCATCGATCGTGCCCTGTGCCGCGTCCGCCGACGAGACCTGCACGAGCTGCGCGAGGATCTGCGGACAGAGCGCGGCGCGCTCGGACGCCGGCACCTCGACCGGCAGCGGCATCAGGAGGAGCATCGGTGCGCCGACCCCGGGAGGCGGCTGTCCGTCGGGCGAGTAGCTCACGTTCGTGCTCGCCGCGCGCACGAGCTGCAGACCCTCGCCGGGCTGCACGCGCCAGCCGAGCGCCACCTCGGGATCGATCGCGACGCTCGGATCGAGCTGCATCGTGCGGATGCTCGCGCGCAGGTAATCGCGCAGCACCTCCGCGCGATCCGCGGCGTACACGCCCATCACCGCGCCGCTGCGCGTGCCGTTGCGCTGGATTGCCCACACGCGCTCGAGCTCGACGTCGCCCTGCGACATGCGATCGACGATCAACGTCGCCGGCTCGCCGTTGATCTCGATCTCTTCGCTCTCGATCTCTTCCGCCTCGGCGCGCAGGCCCGTGCGGAACTGCTGGTGCACGGAGAGGTCGCCCTCGGCGGCCGCGATGACGATCTGGATGCGGCGGCGCGGGTGCACCAGCGTCGAGCCGACCCCCGAGCGCTCACTGCCGCGCGGCGGCTCGACGCTGATGCCGGTACCGGGGATCGCGATCCGCGGCCCGAGCGGGAAGTCCGCGAGCTCGCGGCGCTCGGCGGCGATCGCGGGATCTACTTCCTCCTCCTCTTCTTCCTCGTCGCCGCCCGAGGCGGCACCCCGGCGAGGCGCGCGACGAGGGCCGTCGCCGTCCTCGCTGCGAGCGGTCGCGTCGTCGCCGATGGGGCGCGCACCACCGCACGCGACGAGCGCATGCGCGATGGCGAGGATCATCACGTTCGAGATCACCACGTTCGAGATCGAGCGGTTCATCGGTCCTCGGTGTGTTCGGGCGCAGGTTCAGACGGAATCGAAGCGCCGCACGCCGCGACGCGATTTGTCTCGTTCGGTGGCCGTGCGCAGCTCCTCGTAGAGCGCGCGCACGTCGGTGCGGAGCCGGTCGAGCCGGACCTCGCCCTTCGCGCTGCGATCGCTGGTCGCGATCACGAGATTGCCGGTGCCCAGAAGGCGCTGCGCGAACGGCAGCTCGACGATGTAGTCGTCGACGCGATAGAGATCGATCTGCTCGAGACGCTTCGAGAAGAGCCCCTGCTCGATGACGATCCGGCTGGTGGTGACCTTGTAGTGCGTGCCGCGCGCGCGGGCCCAGAGCCACACCCAGCCCAGGCCGAGCGTCAGCACCGCGATCATCGCGTCGCCGAGCCCGGACACCGTCGCGGGGCGCCCTTCGAAGAGCACGCGCTCCTGGTGCCGCTCGATCGCCGCGCCGCTGCTCGGTCCTGCGCCGTCAGCGACCCCACCGTCCTTCGCCGCGCGCCGCGGCGGCTCGCCGAGGGTCTCGCCGCACGATGGGCAGATCGCTGGCAGCGTCGTTCCAGACGCGGACAGCTCGGTGTCGCAGTGGGGGCAGCGCTGCATGCGGGCCGACAGATACGCGCAAAACGCAGCGCTCGCAAAGAACCGCCGCACCCGCGCGTTGTTCCGCGGGGCTTGTTCGGTGCGAGGACGCGCCGCATGCTCGGGCGCCTCTCATGCGTCAGTACCTCGATCTCCTGCGCAAGGTGCGCACCTCCGGCGTGCGCAAGGGCGACCGCACCGGCACCGGAACGCTCAGCCTCTTCGGCGAGCAGCTCCGCTTCGATCTGCGCGCGGGCTTCCCGCTCGTGACCACGAAGAAGGTGCACCTGAAGTCGGTCGTGCACGAGCTGCTGTGGTTCCTGCGCGGCGAGTCGAACGTCGCGTACCTGCGTGAGAACGGCGTGACGATCTGGGACGAGTGGGCCGACGCGCAGGGCGAGCTCGGACCGGTGTACGGCGTGCAGTGGCGCAAGTGGCCGGGGCCCGACGGCGCGATCGATCAGGTGCGCACGGTGATCGACGAGCTGAAGCGGAGCCCCGACTCGCGTCGTCTCGTCGTCAGCGCGTGGAACGTCGCCGAGCTCGATCGCATGGCGCTCCAGCCGTGCCACGCGCTGTTCCAGCTCTACGTCGCCGAGGGACGTCTCTCCTGCCAGCTCTACCAGCGGAGCGCCGACGTGTTCCTCGGGGTGCCCTTCAACATCGCGAGCTACGCGCTGCTGACGCACCTGATCGCGCAGGTCGCGGAGCTCGAGGTCGGCGATTTCGTGCATGCGTTCGGCGACGTGCACCTCTACCTGAACCACCTCGAGCAGGCGGACCTCCAGCTCTCGCGCGAGCCCCTTCCGCTCCCGACGCTGCGGCTCGATCCGAGCGTGCGCGACATCGATGCGTTCCGCGCCGAGCACATCGCCTTCGACGGCTACCAGCACCACGCGGCGATCAAGGCGCCGGTCGCGGTCTGAAGGAACGTGGGATGGACGTCGTGCTGATCGCGGCGGTCGCGAAGAACGGCGTGATCGGTCGTGAGGGCACGCTGCCGTGGCGGCTCCCCGACGACCTCGCGCACTTCAAGCAGCTCACGCTCGGCAAGCCGATCGTGATGGGCCGCAAGACCTACGAGTCGATCGGTCGGCCGCTCCCGAAGCGCACGAACATCGTGCTCAGCCGCAGCGCGGCGCCGATCGACGGCGCCATCGTGGTGCGCTCGATCGAGGATGCGATCACCGCTGCGCGCGAGACCGAGGTGAGCGAGCTCTGCGTCATCGGCGGCGAGGCGGTGTACGCCGCGTTCCTGCCGCGCGCAGACCGCCTCGAGCTCACCGAGGTCGATGCCGAGGTCGAGGGCGACGCGCGGTTCCCCGACTTCGATCGCGCCGCGTGGCGCGTGGTGTGCGAAGCGTTCCACGAGGCCGACGCGCGGCACGAGCACGCGTTCCGGTTCGTCACGTACGTGCGCAGCTGATCAGCCGCCCGCCCGAGCGGCGGGCGCGAGCTCGCGCGCCTCGATCGGCAGCAGGGCCTCGATCATGTCGGCGAGCAGCTCCTCCGACGTCTCTCGGCCGTAGAGCGCGATGAGCGCGAGCGCGAGCGGCGGGCGCAGATCGATGCCTTCGTCGGGCGGCGCCGAGTCCGCCGTCGCGAGGCACGCCGCGGCCCGCGCGATCGCGCCCTGGAGACGGCGCGTGGTGCGCCATCCCTCGTCGCTTCGCCGGAGGAGCCCATCGGACTCCAGCCGGCGAAGCACGGGAGCGACCTGGTCAGGCACGCGCGCTGCGGTCTTGCGGGCGCGGCGCGGGCGCCTGCGACTTGAGGTGCGCGACGATCTGCAGCGTCTCCTTGCGGAACTGCTCGTAGTCCGTCTGCTGTGCGTTGAGGAACGTGCTCGCCATCATCGTGAAGCCGCCCATCGCGCTGGCCTCCGCGATCTCCGCGTCGGTGGCGCCCGCGAGGCGCGCTGCTTCGGTGTGGAAGAGCGTGCAGTAGCGGCAGCGAGTCGCGCCCGACACCGCGAGCCCGATCAGCTCCTTGTACTTGTTCGGGATGTGCGTCTCGGCGAGCTGCAGATCGCGCATGGTCGTCCAGAACCCGACGAGGGCTCCTTCCGGCATCTCGCTCACCCAGCTCGGCATCGTCCCCAGCATCTGTTGGATCTCGCGCTGCACCTCGGCGCGGCCGATCTTCGTCGCCATCTCGAGCCCCCGTTCTGCGCCGACCCCTTTGGCCGGCGGTCAGGCGCACATGCACACGCGCGCCGCAGCACCAACTCGCGAGCGTGGGAGCCCCGGCCGGCGGCGTCCCTCGTCGGGCGTCCGCGCGGTCGCTCCCAAGGCGAGCGCGGATGGTAGGGTCCGCTCTTCGCGGAGGAACGATGCGTCGGATGATGATCACGCTCGCGTGTGTCGGGTCGTTGTGGGGGTGCGGCGGCCAGGAGAGCGCTCCGAGCACGCCGGGGACACCACCGAGCGCCGAGGAGCAGCCGCCTGCCGCGCCCGAGGCGACGCCGACGCCCGAGCCCGAGCCCGAAGGAGATCCCGAGATGCCCGCTGCGCGTGTGCTCACCGACGAGGAGGAGCGCACCGTCGGGCGCGCGGTCAACGGGCTGGGCGCGGATCTCTTCGCGCGGCTCGCGGCGCAGCCCGGCAACGTCGCGCTCTCGCCCGCGAGCATCGAGGCCGCGCTCGCGATGACCACCGCCGGCGCGCGCGGTCCGACGCAGGAAGAGATGCTCCGGGTGCTGCACGCCGAGGAGCCGGCGATCGACGCGATCGGGCAGGCGCTGCGGCGCTGGGATGATCCCGATCGCGAGACGTACACGCTGCGCGTCGCGAACCGGCTCTTCGCCGAAGATCGCTACACGTTCGAGGAGGCGTACCTGGCGCGGGTGCGCGCAGCGTTCGCGGCGCCGGTCGAGCGCCTCGACTTCGTCGGCGCCGCCGATCCGTCGCGCCAGCGCATCAACGGCTGGGTCGCCGAGCACACGCGCGATCGCATCCGCGATCTGATCCCGTCGGGCGCGATCGATCCCGATACCCGCCTCGTGCTCGTCAACGCGGTGTACCTCGACGCGAGCTGGCAGGCGCCCTTCGATCGCGCGCAGACGCGCCCCGCGTCGTTCCGCGTCGACGGCGGCACCGCCGCGCAGGTCGACACCATGCACCGCACCGCGCGCATGGCGCTTGGCGTGATCGACGGCGCGACCGTGATCGAGCTGCCGTATCGCGGCGACGAGATCGCGATGCGGTTCGTGCTCCCGGCCGAGGGCACCGCGCCCGCGGCGTGGGCGACCGAGGCGCACCTCTCGGACGCGGCGCAGCTCACCGAGCGTCGCGTCGAGCTCTCGATCCCGAAGTTCCGGATCGAGACCGCGTCGATCCCCCTCTCGGATCATCTGCAGGCGATGGGCATGTCGCTCGCGTTCGATCCTGCGCAGGCGGACTTCACTGGCATGGCGAACCCGCCGAGCCCCGCGGATCGGCTCTACATCAGCTCGGCGTTCCACAAGGCGTTCGTGCGCGTCGACGAGGAGGGCACCGAGGCCGCCGCCGCGACCGCGGTGATCATGTCGACCCGCGGCATGGCCGCGCCCGAGCCCGATCCGATCCGCGTGCGCTTCGATCGCCCGTTCCTCTTCGTGCTCCGCGACCTGCGCACCGGCGCGGTGCTCTTCCTCGGTCGCGTCAGCGATCCGCGCTGACGAGCCGCGGCCGTCGCGCGCCCGTCGCGCGCGCGACGCGGCGAGGCTCACTCCGTGATCGGGTAGCGGCGCAGCTGCTCGCCGTCTGCCGACTGCTCGATCAGCGTGATCTCCGAGCCGTCGAGCGTGAGCTCATTCGGCTCGGTGAGGCGCGCGGCGACGGTGCGCGCGCGGCCTCCGGCGAGCGGCAGCGCGCGAAGCGCACCGCGCCGCGTGAGGTCGTCCTCGTAGGGATCGGCGCCGAGCGTCGTCCAGTAGACGTGCGTCGCGCCGACGGCGAGCTCGCGCGGGTACCGCTCGCCCCTCGCGAGGATCTCGATCGTGGGCTGCGCGCTCGCGTGCGATGCGGCGCGGATCTCGTCGCCGTGCAGCCAGTACAGCCGCGCGTCGTCGACGGCGAGATCGGTGGCGCAGCCCATCTCCGAGAAGTCCCCGAGCGCGTCGGAGAAGAGGACCTCGGGCGCGGCGCCCGGTGCGGCCGCGAGGCGGACGAAGTCGCAGCGCGCGTCCTCGCGGCGATAGTCGACCCAGTAGAGGTCGCCGTCGGTCTCGCGCGCGAGGTGCGCGGGCGAGCGTCGGTCT
>JALYRN010000961.1 GCA_030855295.1 Myxococcota bacterium
GCTCGCGAGCGCCCGGGACCGTCCGCTGCTCGCCGGCGCGGCGGACGTGACGAGCAAGCTCGCGGCGCTGCTCGTGGAGCGCGCCTCGGCGTACGCCGAGTGCTCGGGCGAGGTCGAGACCGAGGGGCTGGACGTCGACGAGATCGCGGCGCGGGTGCTCGAGATCGTGCGCGAGGCGGCGGTGACGGTGCCGCTCGGCGAGCGCACGTACCGGGTGGAGATCGGTCGCGGCATCGCGGACCGCATCGGAGCGCGCCTGGTCGGTGCCGGCGTCGCCGGGCAGGTCGTCGTGGTCGGCGACTCGAACGTCGAGGAGCCGTGGGCGCGCCGCGCCCGCGAGCGCGTTGCGGACGCGGGCCTGGTGCCGGTGCCGGTGACGCTGCCGCCGGGAGAGGCGCACAAGACGCTCGCGTCGGTCGAGCGGATCTGGGACGCCGCGCTCGAGGCCGGCGTCGATCGGCGCGCGGCGGTGCTCGCGGTCGGTGGAGGTGTCGTCGGAGATCTCGCCGGGTTCGCGGCGTCGACGCTGCTGCGCGGCGTCGCGCTCGCGCAGCTACCGACCTCGCTGCTCGCGATGGTCGACAGCTCCGTCGGTGGGAAGACGGGCTTCGATCGTGCGCAGGGCAAGAACCTCGTCGGCTCCTTCCACCAGCCGCGCGTGGTGCTCTGCGACGTCGACGTGCTCTCGACGCTTCCGCGGGAGGAGCGGATCGCCGGGCTCGCGGAGGTGCTGAAGTCGGCGTGGATCGACGGCGAAGAGGCAGTGGCGGCGCTCGAGCGCGACGCCGAGGCGCTCGTGCTGGGCGATCCCGACGCGACGATGCGCGCGGTGCGGAGCGCGGTGTCCCTCAAGGCGCGGATCGTCGGAGAGGACGAGCGTGAGCAGGGGCCGCGCGCCCTGCTCAACCTCGGTCACACGCTGGGCCACGCGATGGAGTCCGCGAGCGGCTACGCGATGCGCCACGGCGATGCGGTCGCGCGCGGGATGGTCGCGGCGATGCGGCTGTCGCGCGCGCTGTCGTCGGCGAGCGCGGAGGACGAAGCGCGCCTGGTCGGGCTCCTCGCGAGGCTGGAGCTGCCGAGCGATCCGGAGGCGTTCCTCGACGAGCGCGCGCTGGCGTTCGTCGGTGCGGACAAGAAGCGCGCGGGCGCGAGCGTGCGCTTCGTGGTGCCGGGCGCGCCCGGCGCGGTGGGTCTGCGGATGCTGCCGATCGACACCGTCCGCGAGCTCGCGTCGCGTCGCTGAGCCGATCGACTGCAGGAGTGCTCGCCCCGGAGGGACCGGACGGGAGCGCGCGCCGCGCGCGCGTACGGGAGGTCCCGGAGCGGGCGAGCCGATGTATGCACAGGCGCTGATCGAAGCCGGCCGCACGCAATTTTGATCTGACGGGCGCCGCGGGCGTACGCTTGAGGGAAGCGGACGTGCTGCGTGTCCGCCGGAGGCTCCGCATGCAACCGAAGACCTGGTCGTTCGCCGTCGTGCTGCTCGCGCTCAGTGGGTGCGCACCGTCGAACCCCGGGATCGAGATCGAGGGCCTGCTCTCGCCGACCGACGCCTGCACGTACACGACGAGCACCACCGCGGTCTTTCTCGGGCAGCCCCTCCTCGATACCACGCTCGACCCGATGCGCGTCGGCGGGATCCGCTACACGGCCGCGCTCCAGCTCGTGAACCGGATGCTGAACCTGTCGAACTCGGTATACCCGCTGACCACCGACACCAACTCGTTCCACGTCCGCGAGGCGGAGGTCGAGCTGCGCGGGCTCGATGGCGCACCGCTCGCAGTCGGTGATCTGCCGGCGCGCTTCCGCGTTCCCGCGAGCGGGTTCATCCCGTCGGCGACCAGCGACACCGAGAGCGGGCGCGGCGTGGCGTTCGTCGATGTGGTCCCCAGCGTCTACGGCGAGGCGCTCGCCGGCAGCGAGGGGACGATCCTCGTGGCAGTGACGTTGACCGGCACCACGTCGGGCGACTCGACCCAGACCACGGGCGAGCTGCAGTTCCCGCTGCAGCTCTGCACGGGGTGCTTGTTCCAGTGTGCCGTGACCGAGGACGGCGAGCCGATCCCCGAGCCGGTGTCCTCGTGCGCGCCGGGGCAGGACAGCCTGTCCCTGATCCCCTGCCCGACCGCGCCCTGACGCGTCCGCCGGCAGGCTGTCAGCGGACCGCCGCGACGAAGGCGTCGCCGAAGGCGAACCGCAGCAGTTCGGTGAGCGCTCCCGAGCTCGCGATCGCGTCCCCGAGCGCGGCGGGGGAGTCGAGGCGATGCTCCCGCGCGGGGTTCGCCTCTTCGTGCAAGAGCGCTCGGATCGACGCCGCGACGTCGCCGGACGCGACCAGCCCCGCGCGCGCCGCGCCTCCGAAGATCGCGGCCGACATCCGATCCCAGTCGAGCGCTTCCTCGCAGGCGAGCAGCAGCTCGCGCACGTCGCGCTGGCTGCGCGCCGGGATCGTGCGCCAGAGCTCCGACGCCATCGCGGCCGCCTGGCGCTCGACCTGACCGCTCTCCGCGGGACCGAACGCCGCACGGAGCGCGGCGAAGAGGGTGCGCCCCTCGTTCTCGCCGAGCGTCGCGACGAGCACGTGCTCGGGACGTGCGAGCTCGAGCGCGCGCCCGAGCAGGAACCGCAGCGATCCCTCGTCGGTGGGCGCGTCGCTGCCGACCAGCACGGCCGGCGGGTGCGTCCGCACCGGGATGATGCCGGTGTGCGCGCGGCGCACCGCGAACACGGCGGGCTCGTCCTCGGGCAGCGCGTCGATCACCGCGGCGAGCGCTCGACCGAGGCCGGAGGCGCCGTGCACGCCCACGCGGTCGGTGCCGACGATCCCCAGCTGTGGCGGGCTGGTGCGGAACAAGGGCAGCGCCGACTCCCAGACCGCGCGCAGCAGCGCTCTCGCTTGCTGCTGACCGGGATCGCGAAAGAGCGTGTCGCGCTGCGCGGCGATCGTGCGCGCGTCGATCGGGAAGGCCGCGGTGCGCGCACCGGTGGGCTCGATCACCGACAGCACCGCGCCTGCGATCGCGGCCTCCGCGCGCAGCTCGCCGCGCGATGCCACGTCGAGCAGCAGCTCGATCGCGCTGACGCGTGCGGGGTCGATCACCAGCGCGGCCCGGAGCAGCGC
>JALYRN010000962.1 GCA_030855295.1 Myxococcota bacterium
GGATCTCGGCGGTCGAGGGCGCCGCGCCGGATCCGATCGAGGCGCTCGAGGCGATCGGCCCCGTGCGCGGCATCGCCGAGGGCCCGCTGCTCGGAGGGAACCTCGCGCTGATCGCCGCGATGATCGGCACGCCGCTCGTGCCGCCGCTCGAGGGCGCGATCCTCTTCCTCGAGGACGTCGGCGAGGCGCCCTACCGGATCGACCGCATGCTCACCCAGCTGCTGCTCGCGGGCGTGCTCGATCGGGTCGCCGGCGTGCTGCTCGGGACGTTCACGCGCTGCGAGAGCCGCCCCGACGGCGCGAGCGCCGAGCAGGTGCTCCGCGAGCGGCTCGGCGGGCTGCGGGTGCCGGTGCTGTCGGGCGTTCCGTCGGGTCACGGCGACGAGCCGCTCGAGCTGCCGCTCGGATCGACGGTGCGCCTCGATGCCGATCGAGGAATTGTGACCTTCCTCGCCGGGGGTCTGGCATCGACTCGAGGAGCGCGTAACCTTCCGCCCTCCACTGCTTCGGGCGCCTAGCTCCGCGGTGTTCTCGGGCGGCGTGCCCGTTCCACGGCACCGGGCTAGACCTACTGCCCTACCCGGCTGCGTTCCTGCCACTCCTCACGAGGTGTCTTTCCCATGGATCGGGACTTCTCGCTCGCGAAGTACGACATCACGGTCAAGCAGATCATCCGCAACGCGCCGCCCGCGCAGCTCTACGAGCTCGCGCTGCGGAACGAGGCGGGCACCGCGATCTCCTCGACAGGCGCGCTGATCGCGATGTCCGGTGAGAAGACCGGACGCAGCCCCAAGGACAAGCGCATCGTCGACGAGCCCGGCTCGAACGGCAACGTCTGGTGGGGCGACGTCAACATCAAGCTCGACCCGCACGTCTTCGCGGTCAACCACGAGCGGGCGACCGACTACCTCAACACGCACGAGCTCATCTACGTCGTCGACGGCTACGCCGGCTGGGACGAGCGCTACCGCATCAAGATCCGCGTGATCTGCTCGCGCGCGTACCACGCGCTGTTCATGCACAACATGCTGATCCGCCCGACGCAGACGGAGCTCGCGAGCTTCGGCGAGCCAGACTACGTGATCCTCAACGCCGGTGAGTTCTCCGCCAACCGCTACACGAGCGGCATGACGAGCAAGACCAGCGTCGCCCTGAACTTCGCGAAGAAGGAGTTCGTCATCCTCGGCACCGAGTACGCCGGCGAGATGAAGAAGGGCGTCTTCACGATCATGAACTACCTGATGCCGCTGCAGGGACAGCTGTCCATGCACTGCTCGGCGAACCAGGGCGAGGACGGCAAGGTCAGCATCTTCTTCGGCCTCTCGGGCACCGGGAAGACGACGCTCTCCGCCGATCCGCACCGCCACCTGATCGGCGACGACGAGCACGTGTGGAGCGACAAGGGCGTCTTCAACATCGAGGGCGGCTGCTACGCGAAGGCGATCAACCTGAGCGCCGAGCAGGAGCCGGAGATCTTCGGCGCCATCCGCTTCGGCGCGGTGCTCGAGAACGTGAAGTACGACCCGAACACGCGCGTGGTCGACTACGACGACACCTCGATCACCGAGAACACGCGCTGCGCGTATCCCGTCGAGTTCATCGACAACGCGAAGATCCCCTGCGTCGGCGGCCAGCCGACCAACGTGATCATGCTGACGGCCGACGCGTTCGGCGTGCTGCCGCCGGTCGCGAAGCTCACGCCCGAGCAGGCGATGTACCACTTCATCAGCGGCTACACGGCGAAGGTCGCGGGCACCGAGGTGGGCGTGAAGGAGCCGAGCCCGACGTTCTCGGCGTGCTTCGGCGGCCCCTTCCTGGTGTGGCATCCGACGAAGTACGCGGAGCTGCTCGCGGCGAAGCTGAAGAGCACCGGCGCGCAGACCTGGCTGGTCAACACCGGCTGGACCGGCGGCGGCTACGGCGTCGGCAAGCGCATGTCGCTCAAGCACACGCGCGCGATCATCGACGCGATCCACGACGGCTCGCTCGCGAGCGCACCGACGATGGAGGATCCGGTCTTCGGCTTCGCGGTGCCGACCGAGTGCAACGGCGTGCCGAGCGAGATCCTGACGCCGCGCAAGACGTGGAAGGACGGCGGCGCGTACGACGAGACCGCGAAGAAGCTCGCGAAGTTCTTCGTCGACAACTTCAAGAAGTACGAGTCGCAGGCCTCCGACGCGATCCGCGCCGCCGGCCCGAAGCTCTGAGCGCGCGGGAGCCCGATGGCAGTACGGAACGGCTCGAGAGGCGACGACGGGATCGAGGGCTGCGCGCTCGAAGCGCGGCCCCTGCGCTCCGATTTCGAGGCGCGATGGCGCGGCGTGCCGGCGATGAGCCTGCCGGTCGCGCTCACGGATCCCGAGACGCCGGTCGAGCTGCTCGCGCTGCTGCTCGCGCGCGACGAGTACCCGGGGCTCTCGGTCGACGCGTGCCTCGACAAGCTCGACGAGCTCGCGGCGCCGCTGCGCATCCACGCGATGCTCGGCAAGCGCGGCATCTCGGGGCTCGAGCCGCGCGATCAGGCGGAGGCGCTGCGTCGCCTCGTGTACGAGGAGCTCGGGTTCCGCGGGAACGAGAGCGACTACTACGATCCGCGCAACAGCTACCTGTGCGACGTGATCGAGCGACGCGTCGGCATCCCGATCACGCTGGCGATCGTGCTGATCGCGATCGGCCGTCGCGCCGGCGTGCAGGTCGACGGCATCGGCTTCCCCGGCCACTTCCTGGCGCGCATCGGCGGCGAGGGGGGCGTGTTCGTCGATCCCTTCTTCGAGGGCCGCATCGTCGGCGACGGCGCGCTCGAGCGGCTCGCGGAGCGCTTCCTCGGCAGCCCCACGAAGCTACGCCCCGAGCACCTGCACGTCGTCGGCCCGCGCGCCTTGGTCGTGAGGATGCTGGTGAACCTCAAGCACGCGCACGAGCGGCGCCAGGATCACGCGCGCGCCCTGGTCGTCAGCGATCGCCTGGTCGACGTCACCGCGTCCTCGACCTTCCGACGCGACCGCGGCCTGCACGCGCTCGCGCTCGGCGCGTCGGCGGCGGCGATCGAGGACCTCGAGGCCTACCTCCGCGCGGTCGGCACCCCGCCCGACGAGCTCGCAGTGCGCCGCGCGCTCGCGC
>JALYRN010000963.1 GCA_030855295.1 Myxococcota bacterium
GTGCACCGGCGAGGGCACCTGCACGCCGGGAGAGACGACGCGCACCGACGCGGGCTGTCCCGCCGGCCAGACGCGCGCGATGACCTGCAGCGACGCGTGCGCGTTCGAGCCCGGCGCCTGCGAGATCGACGAGTGCGCGCCCGGCGCGACGATGACGGTCGCGTGCGGGATGTGCGGCTCGAGGACGCGCACGTGCAGCGCGTCGCGCCGCTGGGTGGACGGCGCGTGCAGCGGCGAGGGCGTGTGCATGCCGGGGACGACCGGCACGCAGGCATGCGGGGTCTGCGGCACGCAGTCGACGCGCTGCACCACCGCGTGCGCGTGGGAGCCCTCGACGACCTGCACCGGTGAGAGGGTCTGCACGCGCCCCGCGAGCACGTGCCTCAGCGCGACGACGCTGCGCAGCTACGTCGGTGAGCCGACCTGCGCGAGCGGCGCGTGCAGCTACGCGACGTCCGACGTCACCTGTGGGGGCGGGTGCAGCGCGGGCGCATGCGTCGGCGGGACCACGCTGCTGCGCGGCCTCGGCGGCCCCGCCGGGTTCGGCATCGACACGCTCCCGGTCTCGGACGACGGCTCGTCGACGTCGATCTCGATCGCGACCCCGTTCCCGACCGGGCTGCGCTTCTACGGGATCGACCACACGAGCTTGTTCGTCAACAACAACGGCAACGTCTCGCTCGGAACCGCGCTGTCGACCTTCACGCCGGCATTCCCGCGCAGCGGAGCACCGGTGCTCGCGCCGTGGTGGGGTGATGTCGACACGCGGGGCGACATGCGCCCGACCCGCAACAACGTGCACTGGTTCGTCGACGCGACGCGGGTGATCGTGACGTGGCACCTGGTCGGCTACTACAACACCCACGACGATCGCCAGAACAGCTTCCAGATGATCATCACGCGCGCGACGGGCCCCGGCACGGCGGCGGGCGACTTCGACGTCGAGCTCCGCTACGAGCAGTGTCAGTGGACGACCGGCGACGCGAGCGGCGGCACCGACGGGCTCGGTGGCACGCCGGCCGCCGCGGGCTTCGACTCCGGCACCGGGCCGCACCTCGAGCTGCCGGGCTCCGGCACGGCCGCCGTGCTCGGCCTCTGCACCGGCTCGAACGTCGGCGCGGCCGGCCTGTGGCGGTACCGGTTCCGCGGCGGAGTCCCGCTCTGACGAGACGCGCGCGCGCCGCGAGCTCCGCCCCGTCGATTCCGCGTCACGCGCGTGCGGCGTGGCGCGTCTCCGGAGCAGGACTATTCTCCGCGCGTCGTCCTCCGGAGGTGCACATGCAGATCGCGTCCATCCGCGCTCGCTCGCTCTCGACGTCCGTCTTCCTCAAGGCCGTGCTCGCCGCGACCGGCGGCGCGTGGCTCGTGTACCTGACGCTGCACCTCTACTCGAACGTGCAGCTCTTCTTCGGCGCCGAGGCGTTCGACGCGTACTACACGGCGCTCAAGGCGAGCCCGGCGCAGCTCTGGGGCGTGCGCGGGGTGCTGCTGGTCTCGCTCGTGCTGCACGTCGCGGCGTCGTACGTGATCTCGAAGCGCAGCATCGACGCGCGGCCGCAGCGCTACCACGTGAAGAAGGACGTGGTCACGACGTACGCCGCGCGCACGATGCGGTGGACCGGACCGATCGTCGGGCTCTACATCGTCTATCACCTGCTGCACCTGACGGTCGGCGTCGCGATGCCGCCCGGCGTCGAGCACGGCCCCGAGACCTACTACGCGAACGTCGTCGGCAGCTTCCAGGTCTGGTACGTCGCGCTCTTCTACGTCGTCGCGAACACCGCGCTCGTCGTGCACCTCTCCCACGGGATCTCGAGCATGTTCCAGTCGCTCGGCCTCGCGGGGAGCGAGCTCGATCCGTGGCGGCACCGCATCGCCGCGGGCTTCGCGATCGTGCTGTGCGCCGGGTTCGTCTCGATCCCGATCGCGGTCTGGGCGGGCCTGATTAATTTAACTTAATATTCCCGAGCCCCTGACGAAGTGCGTCAGCGCAGGCGAACGCGCTCGATCGCGCGCCGGATGGGCTCGTCCTGCGCCTCGAAGGCCTCGCGACGCCCGCCTGCCTCGACCAGCGTGATGCGCTCGTCGCTCACGAACACCGTGAGCCAGTACGCGTAGGGCCGGCCGCTCTCGTCGCGCCCGAACCGCATCTGGTGGCCCGTCTCGCCGGTCGCGGCGCGCACCTCGGACTCTTCGAGGAGCGCATAGCCTCCGGCGCGGCGGAGGCGGTTGCGGATCGCCTGGACCCAGAAGTCGCGGCTGCCGTGGCGCTCGTTCGCGATCTCGCGGACGGCGATCACGACCCCGTCCGCGCTGGTGGCGCGCATCGCGTAGCCCCGCCGCGCCTGCTCGCCCTCGTCGAGCGCGATGAAGTCGCTGGGCGCTTCGAGCACGAAGTGGTGCCCGCAGCCGGCGAGCACGGAGGTCGAGAGCGCGAGGGCGAGGGCGAGGAAGTGAGCGCGCATGGACATCAGCGGAGCTCGAGGAGGGTGGAGAGGCCGAGGTTCTCGAGCCACGCGAACGGGAGCTGGACCACGTCGGGCTGATCGATCGACTCGCGCGGGCGAGGCCGGAAGATCACGGTGATCGTGGAGAACGCGATCCGATCGGCGAGGAAGCGCTGCCGTCCGCGCATGCGCTCGAGCTCCTCCGTGATGCGCGCGAGCTGTTGCTCGACCAGGAGCGCCTGCTGGACGTCGTGCGCCTGCGCGAGCAGCGCCTCGACGCGCGTCCGCATCGCCTCGAGGTTGCGGATGCGGATCTCCACGTCGTGGAACTCCTCGCTGACGTCTTGCGCCTGCACGTCGCGATGCTCGACGTCACCGGCCTGCTCGACGTGGCCGAGCATCGTCTCGAAGCGCGGCGCGGGGACGCGCACGACGACGCGATCGTCGCTCTGCGCGAACACGAACCCGCCGAGCTCGCGCGCGGCGGCGACGATGCGGGCCTGGCTCTCGGCGACCTCGTAGACCGCCAGGTGCAGGGTCGCGACGTAGATCAGCAGCGGCCCCGAGGTGTCGACCGCGTCGGTGGCGGTGGTGTGCGCCTGCCGCGCGGCCTCGTCCGGCTCGCCCGCGGGCGGTGGCGGCATCGCCTGCGCGAGCATCGGGCGCGGAG
>JALYRN010000158.1 GCA_030855295.1 Myxococcota bacterium
GCGCGCTCCCGTACGCGACCTCCGGGGCGAGCACTCCTGCCCAGGCTCACCGATCGGCTCGCCCGCTCCGGTCGCTGCCGTACGCGCGCCGAGCGCGCTCCCGTACGCGACCTCCGGGGCGAGCACCCCTGCCCAGGCTCAAATTCCGCGGGGGACGGTGTCGAGGTCGAGCTGGTCGAGCGCCCAGCGGATGAGGGCGCTGCGCGTCATGCGGCGGTGGCCGCGGCCCTTGAGGTCGGCGACCTTCGCGTCGAGACGCGCGAGGTCCTCGTTGTAGAGCGAGATGCAGATGATCTCGTAGTGGTCGGGCTTCGGCTTCGCGGCGCGACGCCGCTTCTTCTTGCCCTCGATCGGAGCGGCCGTCGCCGCGAGCGGCATCAGCGGAGCTTCGCTCCGGTAGAAGGTATCGCGGAGGACTTCGCGAACCTCCCCGTCGTCGAAGATCTCGCGGACTGCGCGCGCACGATCGGTCGCCATCTCGGGTACTCCTCTTTCAGCTCGCCGCCGCGACGGGCGCGAGCGCCGAGGGCGCCGCTCCGTCTCGATCCAGCAGGCGCGCGTCCCCGCGGAGACGTCGCACGTGATCCACCAGGCCCATGTAGTCGAGCGCGCCGTGGCTCTCGGGCGCGTACTCGAAGATCGTCTTCCGCACGCTCGGCGCCTCGCGCAGCTTCGTGTTCACGCGGATCGGCGGCAGGCAGCGCTCGCCGAAGTGATCCTGCAGCGCGGCCACCGAGTCGCGCGCGATCTTGTTGCGCACGTCGTAGAAGGTCGGCAGCACGCCGAGCAGCGCGACGTCGTGCTTGAGCAGATCGCGCACGTTCCGGAGCGTGCGCAGCACCTGCTTCACGCCGACGAGCGAGAGGTAGTCGCACGAGACCGGGATGATCACGCTGTCGGCGTAGACGAGCGCGTTCTGGTTCATCAGCGAGAGCGCGGGCGCGCAGTCGATCACGACGACGTCGTAGCCGACCACGCGATCCCCGAGGCGCTCGCGCATCACGCGGTCGCGGTTGGGCCGCGTCGCGAGATGCAGCTCCGCGGACGCGAGCAGCTCGTTGCTCGTGAGGACGTGGAAGTCGTCGCGCACGGGCACCGCGGCGTCGTTGGCGTTCACGCCGTGCACGAGCACGTGATAGAGCGTCTTCTCGCCGCGGATGCCGAGGCTCGCGCCGACGTTGCCCTGCCCGTCGGCGTCGACGAGCAGCACGCGGTTGCCCGCCTCGGCGAGACCGGCCGCGAGGTTGACGGCGGTCGTCGTCTTGCCGGTGCCGCCCTTGTGGTTGAACACGGCGATGCGCCGCGGTCCCGTGTTCACTGCCGCGCCGGCCCGGTTGACCCGAAGAACGCCGGCGCGCGCCGCGTTGCGGCACTCCATCGTGCAGAAGTGCGAGGGCGCTCCGTCCTTCACCTGCACCTGGAACGGATACTCGAGCGTGAACTTCTTCCCGCAGACGTCGCAGCCACAGGCGGCCGTCACGCTCGGCGCGCTCGTCGCCGTGGTACCGGCGGACGAATAGCCGAGGCTCGCCTGCTGGCATCCCTGCGAGCAGAAGTAGTGGAAGGCGCCGTGCTCCTCCCGCATCTGATAGCGGAACCGGACCTGGAAGGAGCGCTCGCACACGGAGCACGTCGAGAGCGGTGTATCGACCACGCGCGTCTCCTCGTCGTTCATCGGAGCGCGACCCTCGCGCCCACCACTCGAATGCCGGAGCGCGACGCAGAACGCAAAAAACCTGCAGCCGGTTCCGGGGTACAACTGCGCTCCATGAGCGACTACGAAGGTCTCCACGTGATCGTCACCGGCGGCGCGGGCGCGCTCGGCACCGCGGTGGTCAGGCAGCTGATCGAGGCCGGCGCGCACGTGCACGTGCCGGCGTACGACGAGGCCGAGGCGCAGCGCTTCGAGCTCGCGAGCGATCCACGCGTGACGGTGCGCGCCGGGGTCGACCTCAGCGACGAGGTGCAGGTCGAGAATTTCTACGCGCACGTGCCCGCGCTCTGGGCGTCGATCCAGATCGCCGGCGGCTACGTCGGCGCGCCGCTGCTGGAGACCACGCCGACCATGATGCGGCGCATGCTGAGCACGAACGCGATGAGCTGCTTCCTGTGCTGCCGCGAGGCGGTGAAGCGCATGCGCGAGGCCGCACGCGACTCGCTGCCGCCCGGCGTCGACACGCCCTTCCCCGGCGGCCGACTCGTCAACGTGTCGGCCAAGCCCGCGCTGATCCCGACCGCAGGCCTCTCGGCGTACGCCGCGTCCAAGGCCGCCGTCGCCGCGCTCACGCTCTCACTCGCCGAGGAGCTCAAGGGCGAGCGCATCTGGGTGAACGCCGTGGTGCCGTCGACCATGGACACGCCGGCCAACCGCGCCGCGATGCCCGGCGCCGATCACGCCGCGTGGCCGACCACCGACGAGGTCGCCTCGACCATCGTGTTCCTCGCGTCCCCGAAGAACGGCTCGACCCGCGGCGCGCTCGTGCCGGTCTACGGCCGCTCCTGAGACCTGCTCACGGGACGATCGTGCGGTGGACGACCACCGGGCCCGTGCCGTCGCTGGAGACGACGTTGGACTCGGCGGTGTCGAAGCGCACCGTGGTGCGCTCGCCCATGTACGCGAGCGGTACGCGCAGCGCGACCGAGTCGGCGGGATCGACGACGGTGATCGTCGCGCCGCTGATGTCGCTGCGGCCGCTGCACTCGAACAGCTCGGCGGCGTCGAGGATCTGCCAGGTGCCGGCGTGGCCCGCGGCCATCGTCTCGAACATCACGACCACGCCGCCGCGCCGGATGAACGAGTCGAGCGCGCGTCCCCACAGCACGCCGAGATCGCGGAGCTCCGCGTCGGTCGCGGTGGTCTGCGCGTAGATGACGAACGCGTCGGCATCGGCGAGCTCGAGCGTGACCTTCGACGGATCGCTCACGGCGGTGCGCGTCCACGTCCGCCCGATCGCCGTCGCGACCTGCTGGATCGCGGCGTCGGTGCCGACCCGCGTCGCCATCGTCGATCCGCCCTCGTACATCAGCGCGCGCACCGGGCTGCCGCGCGCGAGGAAGAGCGCGTTGCCCGCGAGCCGGTTCATCCCGGGACGACGCATCTCGTAGTCGTGGCCGAGCGCGACGACGTGGCTCGCGAGCGCATCGGAGCACTCGCCGTCGATGCAGATGCCGGACGCGCACACGACACCGCACGCGCCGCAGTTGTCGGGGTCGCTCGAGACGTCGATGCAGAGTCCGTCACAGAGCACGAGCGGCGGGATGCAGGTCGGCGCGCACACGCCCGCCGAGCAGACCTCGCCGGCGGCGCACTCGATGCCGCAGCCGCCGCAGTGGTCGGGGTCACTGCGACCGTCGACGCAGAGGTCGTCGCACAGGATCTCGCCGAGATCGCAGCCCGGCGGCAAGGACGCGTCGCCGCGCCCTGCGTCGCCGGTCGACCCGTCGCCCGCGTCGCCCGGTGAGCCGTCGTCCCTCGGGGCGTCGAGCGGGACGTCAGCGTCGCGATCGAGGTCGGCATCACCGGCGTCGATCGAGCCGTCGATCCCACCGTCGAGCGCATCGTCGCACGTGCCGATCAGCACGCATCGTCCGTCGCAGATCTCGAAGCCGTCGGCGCACTCGGCCCCGAGGATCGAGTCGCACCCGGACGCGAGCATCGCGATCAGCGCGATCACGAGCCACGTTCTTCCGGCCGACGCGCTCACGGCTGCTCTCCTTCGCTGGGCTCCGAGGCCGACTCCGGCGCGATCTCGCGCCGCGCGACGACGACGAACTCGACGCGCCGGTTGCGCTGGTGCGCCTCCTCCGAGTCGCCCGCATCGCGCGGGCGGGTCGCGCCGTGGCCGACGACCTCGATCAGATCGATCGGCATCCCGAGCTCCACGAGCGTGTCGCGCACCTGCCGCGCGCGACGCTCGCTGAGCGTCTGGTTGAACTCCGACGATCCGCGGGCATCGGCGTGCCCCTCGACCCGCACCCGCGACCACTCCGGGTGCTGTCGCCAGAGCTCGACGATCGCCTGGAGCACCGGGCGCGCCGAGTGCTTCACGCGGGCGCGCTGGAAGTCGAAGAGCACCGTCTCCTCGAGGACGATCCGATCGTCGACCATCGAGATGAGGCCCTCGTCGGGGCAGCCGTCGCCATCGTCGACGCCGTTCAGTGTCTCGGGCTCGTTCGGGCACTGGTCGTCGTGATCGAGGAAGCCGTCGCGATCGTTGTCGAGCTCGGGACAGCCGTCGGCGTCCTCCCACCCGTCGAGATCCTCGGGCTCCAGCGGGCACTCGTCGTCCGCATCGAGGATGCCGTCGCGATCGTTGTCGGGCTCGGGACATCCGTCTTCGTCCTCGAACGAGTCAACGTCCTCGGGCTCGTCGGGGCACTGGTCGACGTCGTCGAGGATGCCGTCGCGATCGCGATCCCCGATCACGGGTTCCTCGGGCCCGACGTGCGCGCGTCGATCGAAGAGCACGACCTCGACGCCGAGCGTCAGCAGGAACGCCGAGCGATCGTCGAGCGGATCATCGAAGTGCAGCGCGTGCTGGAACCGCGCGGCTGGTCCGAGGCGCACGTCGTCGATCTCGAAGCCGTACCCGACGCCGACCTCGAACACCGGCCGGACCAGCTCGCCGGTCAGCGCCGCGCCGGCATCGAGCTCGATCCACACGCCGTTCGCGCGCTGCAGCTCCTCCGGCGAGAACCATCCTCCCGGACGCAGCCGCAGCCCGAGCGTCGCCGCGTACGCGCCGCCGACACCGGGATCGCGCAGCGACGAGTCCGCCGGCGGAGCACCATCGGAGAGCAGCGTCCCGCGCAGGCGCACGATCGGGATCAGCCACTCGTTCAGGGGCAAGTGCACCGCGATCGCGAGTGTTCCGCCCGGACCGAAGCGCTCGCTCTGGGGCGCGGCGAGCGGGATCGTCACGCCCGCCTCGACCCCGAGCAGCACCGGCTCGTCGGCGCGCGCGCCGAGCGGCGCGAGCAGCACGACGAACGCGGCGAACAGACACGCGGCGCTCAGCCGCGGAAGCGAGGGCACGCGATCCACTCTACCGGACCGCGCGCGCGCAGCGAAGAGCTCTGCAGCCGCCGGCCTACACGTCGAGCGCGGCCGAGTCCGCCTTGGGGGCGTGCTCCATGATGAATTTGAACCGCTGCGAAGCATCGCGACCCATCAGCTCGTTCAGGATCCGGTCGGTCTCGAGCTCCTCGCCGATCACGACGCGGAGCGCTCTCCTCTTCTTCGGATCGAGCGTCGTGATCTTGAGCTGCTCGGGGTTCATCTCGCCCAGACCCTTGAAACGGCCGATCTTGGGCTTCACGTTCTTCGGCAGCCCCGCGATGATCTTGTCGCGCTCGGCGTCGTCGAGCGCCCAGTGCGTGTCCTTCCCGGCGTCGACGCGATAGAGCGGCGGCTGCGCGAGGTAGACGTGCCCGCCGCGGATGAGCCCGGGCAGCATCCGGTAGAAGAACGTCAGCAGCAGCGTCGCGATGTGATGCCCGTCGGAGTCGGCGTCCATCAGCAGGAAGATCTTGCCGTAGCGCAGCTTCGCGACGTCGAAGTCCTTGCCGATGCCGCAGCCGAGCGCGGACACGATGTCCTGCAGCTCCTTGTTGTTCATCACCGCCGCGTTGTTCGCGCGCTCGGCGTTGAGCACCTTGCCGCGCAGCGGGAGGATCGCCTGCGTCTTGCGATCGCGGCCGGCCTTCGCGGAGCCGCCGGCGCTGTCGCCCTCGACCAGGAAGAGCTCGGACACCCGCGGATCGGTGCTCGAGCAGTCGGACAGCTTGCCCGGCAGGTTCAGCCGATGGCTGATGGCGGTCTTGCGCGAGACCTGCTGCGACGCGGCCCGGCTCGCCTCGCGCGCGCGCGCCGCGAGCACGATGCGGCCCACGATCGTCTCGGCGACCGACGAGTTGTGCAGCAGCCACTGCTCGAGCGCGGTGCGCACCGCGCCCTCGACCTGCGCCGCGACCTCGGGGTTGTTCAGCCGATCCTTGGTCTGCCCCTGGAACTGCGGCTCGGGCACGTAGACGCTCAGCAGCGCGGCGACGCCCTCGCGGATGTCCTCCGCGGTGATCGTCACGCCCTTCGGCTCGATCTTCTTGGCGGCCATGAAGCCGCGCACGGCCTTGCCGAGCCCCGACTTGAGCCCGTTCTCGTGCGTGCCGCCGCTCGGCGTCGGGATGCCGTTGGCGTACGTGAGGATCTTCTCGTCGGGCGACTCGGTCCACGTCAGCGCGAGCTCGAGCCGCGGATCGTCCTCGCGATCGAGCGCGAACGTCTGCGGCTGGATCGGCTTCATCCCCTTCTCGGCGACGAGCTTGCCGAGGTACTCGACGATGCCGCCGGGGTGATGGAACTCGAAGCGCTCGTGCGACTTCTCGTCCTTGAGGACGACGTGCAGGCCCTTGTGCAGGTAGCTCTTCGCCTCGAGCCTCGACCTGATCACGCCGAGATCGAAGGTCGCGGTCTTCCCGAAGATCTGCGGATCGGGGCGAAAGTGGATCTGCGTGCCGCGCTTGCTGGTCTTGCCGTTCTTGACGAGCTTGCTGGTCGGCGCGCCGCGCGAGTACGTCTGCTGGAACTCCTCGCCGCCGCGCCGCACGTACGCCGTGAGCGACTCCGCGAGCGCGTTGACGACCGACGCGCCGACGCCGTGGAGACCGCCCGACACGCGGTAGTTCTTGCCCTCGAACTTGCCGCCGGCGTGCAGCATCGTGAGGATGATCTCGAGGCCCGTCTTCTTGAACTTCGGGTGCACCTCGAGCGGGATGCCGCGCCCGTTGTCGCTGACGCTGATGCCCTTGTGATCGGCGTCGAGGATCACTTCGATGCGATCGGCGTGGCCGTTGATCGCCTCGTCGACCGAGTTGTCGAGGATCTCCCAGAGCAGGTGGTGGTAGCCCGTCTTCGCGGTGTCCCCGATGTACATCGCGGGGCGCTTGCGCACCGGCTGCAGGCCCTCGAGGACCTCGAGATCGCTCGCCGTGTAGTCGCCCTTCGAGCCGCCGCCGTTCTTCGCCGGACGCACGCTCGCGGGCCTTCCGCCGCCTCCGGGAACGCTCACGACTCACCTCCGACCGCCGGCACCACCGGATCGGCGGGCAGCACACGGACCGCACGCCCGCGCTTGAACAGCGCGCTTCCCTTGCCGCCGCGCGAGACGACTTCCTTCCACACCGTGATGTCGAAGGTCTTGCCGCTCTCGTGCTCGACGATCAGCGGCGCGTGCGAGTCGCGCATCAGCCGCGCGCCGAGCACCTCGTCGGCGTCCTTGCCGCGGCCGCCCTCCTCGAGCTTGATCAGCTTCACGCCCTTGCCTGCGCCGGCGAGGATCGGCACCTCGTCCGCCATGCACACGAGCGCGTGCCCCTGCGCGGTCGCGACCGCGAGCTTCTCGTCGCCCTGGCACACGTCGACGTAGACGACCTCGTCGCCCCTGCCTGCCGAGCCCGCGGCGGGCGCGTTCAGGCGCACGTACTTCCGGCCGGCGCGCGTCGAGGGATCTCGGTGCGAGACCAGCGAGAAGCGCGAGACCAGCCCGCCCTTCGTCACCGCGAGCGCGAACGGCGGCTGCGGATCGGTGCCGCCTTCATCCGGCGGCACCTCGAGCTGGCGCGGATCGAAGCTGAGCATCTTCACGATGCGCTCGCCGTCGGCGAGCTTGAACATCGTCTGGACCGGGTTGCCGTAGCCCGTCGTCGCCTGCACCTCGACGATGCGGCACACGTAGCAAGCCCCGAAATTCGAGAAGAACGCGATGGACGCCTTCGTGCTCCCGAACGCGACGTCCATCACCGCGTCGCCCTCGCGCACGCGCGTCGACGCGAGATCCTTCACGCTGCCCTGGCGCTTCACCCAGCCCTGCTGGCTGAGCAGCACGAACGAGTCCTCCTCGACGATGAACGCCTCGGCGTCGTACTCGGGCTGCGCCGCCTCGGAGGCCATCTTGGTCGCGCGCTTGTCGCCGTAGGTCGTCTTCACCTCGAGCAGCTCCGCGCGGATCAGCTTCCAGCGCGCGCCCTCGCTCGAGAGCAGCTGCGAGAGGCGCTTCTGCTCCTTGCGCTTCTCGCCGAGCTCCTCGCGGATGATGTTGATCTCGAGCTGCGCGAGCCGGTAGAGGCGCAGCTCGAGGATCGCGCCGACCTGCTCTTCGGAGAGCTCGAAGCGCTTCATCAGCTTCTCGGACGCGTCCTGCCGGCCCTGGCTGCGGCGGATGATCCGGATCGTCTCGTCGAGCGCGTCGAAGATCGTGACGAAGCCCTCGAGGATGTGGATGCGCTTGTTCACGACCGCGAGGTCGTGACCGAGCCGGCGCACCACCACGCGCATCCGGAAGTCGAGGAAGTGCCGGAGCATCGCCTTCAGATCGAGGCGCTCGGGGACCGGCACTTCCGCGCCGCCGCTCTGGATCGGCACCAGGCAGGTCAGGTTCACCTGCACGTTCGTCGCGAGCGGCGTGTGCTTGAAGAGGTACGCCATCACGAGCTGCGGATCGGTGCCGCGCTTGATCTCGCAGACGACGCGCGTCTCGTCGGTCGACTCGTCGCGCACGTCGAGCAGGTGCGGCAGCTTCTTCGCGATGATCACCTCGGCGATCTTCTCGACCACCGTCTTGCGCTCGATCGCATAGGGGATCGACGTGATCACGATCAGCGGGTTGCCCCCGCCGCGCGCCGCCGACGCGGGCTCCTCGACCTTCCAGGTGCCGCGCAGCTTCAGCGAGCCCTGGCCCGTCGTGTAGACGTCCTCGATCTCTTTCTTGCTCGAGACGAGCTGTCCGCCGGTCGGGAAGTCGGGGCCCTTGATCAGCTTGAGCAGCTGCTTGAGCGCGACGTCGGGCTCGTCGATGATCGCGACCGTCGCGTCGATCACCTCGCCGAGGTTGTGCGGCGGGATCGACGTCGCCATGCCGACCGCGATGCCCGAGCTGCCGTTCACCAGCAGGTTCGGGAAGCGCGCCGGCAGCACCACCGGCTCTTCTTCCACGCCGTCGTAGTTCGGCCGGAAGTCGACGGTGCTCTTGTCGAGCTCCGAGAGCAGCTCCATCGCGGCGCGCGAGAGCTTGCACTCCGTGTAGCGCATCGCCGCGGGCGCATCGCCGTCGGGCGATCCGAAGTTGCCCTGTCCGTCGACCAGCGGCAGCCGCAGCGAGAACGACTGCGCCATGCGCGCGAGCGCCTCGTAGATCGAGGAGTCGCCGTGCGGATGGTACTTGCCCATCACGTCGCCGACGACGCGCGCGCTCTTCACGTGGCGTCCGTCGAAGCGCACGCCGCTGCGGTGCATCCCGTAGAGGATGCGTCGCTGGACGGGCTTGAGGCCGTCGCGCACGTCGGGGAGCGCGCGCGAGGTGACGACCGAGAGCGCGTAGTTGAGGTAGCGCTTCTGCGTCTCTTCGGAGAGGGATGCGTCCTGGATCTGCATGTTCGGCGGCGGCGGTGGTGGCGGTGGTGGCCGGCCGGGCGCGGAGGGCGCGCTGGCCGGCGGATCGAACAAGGAGAGCTGGCTGCGCGACTGCGGCATGGCACCTCTGCCTCGGGCTGTCGGGCGGAAACGAGGGCCGAAGGAGGGCCGCCGGCGAGAGCTCGCGAGTCGGCGCGCTCCTGGACCCACGTTCAGGAGGTCGGACCGCCGCTTCTAGCAGCCCCGCGCGAGACCGCGCAAGTTCCACCGCCCCGCGGCGGGCCGCTCATCACTCCGCGGCGGCGCGCGATCCGGGGAGTTCCGAGTGGAGCGGCACCAGCTCGAACCACGAGACGCACTCGCACGCGCAGTAGTCGCGGCCCGCGAGGGCGAACGAGCGATCCGGCGCGACGAACAGCGCGTGCGCCGCGCCGTCTTCCTCGTCGAGCTCCGCGAGGGTCGCTCCGGAGACCTCGCCGGCGATCGTGATCGCGGCACGTTCGGCCTCGAGATCACTGCGAACCACGGCGCGGAGCCCCTGCCCCGTGAAGCGCGAGATCGCGATGTCAGCGCCGGTCTCCGGGTCGATCTCGATCTCGGCATCGGCGGCGGCGGCGCGCGCGAGCCGCGGCAGCGACGTGTACCCGCCGCGGCGCAGCATGCGATCGATGCGCCGGACCGCGCGCCGATCGAGCCGTGTCTCGATCGCTTCGCCGTCGTCGTCGAGCACGACGTGCTCGGGCGAGGCGATCCGCCGCCGCACCTGCCCGGTGCGCGCGTCGAGCAGCACCAGCGCGGCGTCGTGGTCGGTCCACGTCCAG
>JALYRN010000964.1 GCA_030855295.1 Myxococcota bacterium
GCGTCGCCCGGCGTCGGGCCCGGCGCTGGACGCAGCGTCGATGCTCGCCCTCCCGCCGTCGGCGCCGGCGACCGCGCGCTCGACGGTGAACGTGCCCATCCGCGTCCAGCCCAGGCGCACCTCGGGCATCAGCCGGCCGGGTCCGTAGGCATCGAAGAACACGTCGTGGGTGCCCGCGAACGTCGTCGCGTCGAGGTCGAACGCCCAGTCGATCGTCAGATCGTCGACGCTGCGCGACACGGTCGTGCTCGCGCAGTCGAGCGCGCCGAGCGTCGTGCGAAGCGTGCGTGCCTCGCCGGGCGTGCAGCGCTCGGTGCCGAGCGCGAGCTGGCCGTCCTCGTACGTCGCGCGCACCACGTCGGGGCTCGCGACGTCGTCACCGACGAGGATCTCCACCGCGCGGAACGCGTCGGCGCCGTCGCAGTGCTGGTACGTCGCGCGGAGCATCGCGCGCTCGCCGCGTCCGTCGTCCGGCGTCAGCGCGATCGCGGCGAGGCGGTTCTCCTCGGTGCAGCGCTCCATGCCGGCATCGGTCGGCACACCGGCGTCGGGCGTCGTCTCGCCGGGGCACGTCGAGATCGGTCCCAACTCGCCATCGATCACCAAATCCGAGAACACCGCGCCGATCGGCATGGCGGCGAGCCCACCGTCGTTGCGCGGGCTGCCGATCATCATGTGCAGGTCGTGGGGCCCGAACGCGATGCCGCTGGCGCTCCAGTCGACGCCGACCACCTCGACGCCGTCGCGCAGCAGGCGCGAGTGCCCGCCGCCCCACTCCACCCGCAGCCGCACCGGCGCCCCGGTCCACGCACCCGGGTTGGCGAACGGCTCCTCGAAGAACGAGCCGCAGCCGCACGGCGCGTCGGCGGTGTTGTACCCAGGCGCGCCGCTCGGGCACATGCCCCACATCATCTTCAGGTACCCGGCGCGATCGGGCTCGGGCGTGCCGTAGACGCGGATCAGCATCTTGTAGTGGTTCTGGCGGAACTCGGGGCTGTAGCGCAGCGGCTCGACCATCCCGTGGCCGGCCTCGTACATCGCGAAGATCTCGTGGTCGGCGAGCGGCAGGTTCGCCAGCGTGATGTTCGAGACCGTCAGCTCGATCGAGCCCGACGCGAGGCGCGGCAGCGCGTACCAGATGCGATCGTCGACGGCGGTGACCGTCCATCCGTCCGCGCCGAACGAGCCGCCGATCGGATTGCCCGACGTGCCGCCGCGGAGCGTGTCCTCGAGATGAAACGGCTGCGCGTGCGCGCGCGCGGCGCCCGAGAGCACGGCGATCATCGCGACGAGCAGTGGAACGGCGAGCCTGCAGAGCCCCATCACACACCTCCGGGGAGTCACTTCGCCGATAGTGCTATTGGCGAGCACGGTGCGCAACCCGACCCCGTTCGTGAGCGTCCTCACGCGCTCTCGAGGTGCCCTGTCGATCCGTCGTCTGCTCGTTCGACCTCTCGCCAGAGCCCCGGGAAGTCCGTGGGCGACACAGGAGAGAGTGACGAGATGACGACGCATCTGCCCGGCAAGTTCGTGTGGCTCGAGCTGCTGACCGACGACGCCGCCAAGGCCAAGGGCTTCTACGGCGAGCTCTTCGGCTGGACCGCCTCCCCGATGCCGATGGGCGACTTCACGTACGAGATCATCCAGAACGGCGGCGCCGGCATCGGCGGCTACGCCGCGTCGCGCGGCCAGCGTCCGCAGTGGCACGCGTACGTCTCGGTCGAAGACGTCGACGCGACCGCGAAGAGGATCGAGAAGTCCGGCGGCGCCGTGATCGTCCCGGCCTTCGACGTGCCGGGCGTCGGCCGCATGGCCGCCGTGCGCGATCCGCAGGGCGCCTCGTTCTCGATCATGCGCTCGGCCCAGGACGACGCGCCCGACGCGCCCGCCGTCGACGGCGCCTTCTACTGGAACGAGCTCTGGACCGAGGACGACGCCGCCGCGCTCGCGTTCTACGAGAAGGCCCTCGGCTACACCCACGAGGCGATGGACATGGGCCCGATGGGCACCTACCGCGTGCTCGAGCAGAGCGGCAGCTCCCGCGGCGGCATCATGAAGTCGCCCGACCCGAAGGCCCCGCCGATGTGGCTCCCCTACGTCCGCGTGAAGGACACCGACGCCACCGCCGCGCGCGCCGAGAAGCTCGGCGCCACCGTGCTCGCGCCCCCCAGCGACATCCCCGGCATCGGCCGTTTCGCCGTCCTCGCCGACCCGCAGGGCGCCGCGATCGCCATCATCACCCCGCCTCCGAGCTGAGCGCCAGAATCGAAGAGGTGACGAGCGCGCTCGTCACCTCTTCGACGGAAACCTCGACCTCGAATCCCGACCCGGGTTGCGGTGGACACCCGACCCGAATCCCGACCCGGGTTGCGGTGGACACCCGACCCGGAACGCGCCTCGCTCACGCGCGTGCCTTCCCTACGAGACGCGTGCGCAGCTCCGCTAGGTGTTCTACGAAGCGATCGCCCGTTCCGTTCGGATCCGTCGCGACCTCGTCCGCGAGCGCGCGCGCGCGCGCCGCGCTCGCCGGATCGACGTCGGCACACGCGGCGAGCGCCCATGCCTGCGCGGTCTGGAGCATGCGGACGGAGTACATCGACGCGAGCCCCTCCGCGCCGCTGGTCGCGCACCCTCCCAGCACCCACTGGTATCGCTCCGCAATCGCGAGCCGCTCCGCGACCGCGCGCGCAGCTTCCGGCTCGACGCCGCGCTCGACCGCGCGACGCACGACGTCGACGAGATCGCCTTCTGCGGCTCCCAGCTCGCAGCGAGCCCATTCCACGTGCTTCCCGAGGAGCCCCTCGACCGCGCGCCAGTGATCGGTCGCGCGCATCGCCTCGAGCGCGGCGACGTCGTGCTCGAACTGGCGCCGTGCGTCCGGGCTCATCCGACGAGTGTACGCCTCGACACCACCTTGGTCGGGGGCGGATCCTCGCCAAACCCGACTGGGATTCGGGGGCTGTCGATGTCGTCGCGGCGGGTTGGGGTTGCGGATCTCGCGACTGCGTGAACGCTCAGATCGCCGGGACGTGAACACCTGGATCGCCGACGTGAACACCCATTTCGCGAGGGCGTGAACGGCGAGATCGCCGGGATGTGAACGCTGAGATCGCGC
>JALYRN010000965.1 GCA_030855295.1 Myxococcota bacterium
GGACCAGGTCACGCGGCCCGCCGCGGCGAGCGCCGCGACGCGCGCCGCCGCGTCCGACGCGCTGGGCTCGCTCGTGGCGCTCCCCACCGGGACCAGCAGTGCCACCGCGCGACCGCGGTCGGTCACCGTGATCGTCTCGCCGGCTCGCGTGCGCCGGAGGACCGCGCTCGTCTGGTTCTTCAGCTCGCGAATCCCGATCTCGGACGGCATGTGGCTACGTGCGTCGAGGTGGCTACATGCGCAAACGCGTACCCGGAGCATGCGTGGGAGGCGCGCGCTGGCGTGCGCGCCGGGCGAGCACTCCTGCTGGGGGTCAGCGTCCGGCGCCGAGGCGCACGAGCGACGCGAGATCGACGACGGTCGCGTCGGGGCCGCAGCGCACGACGGTCGCGCGCGGGAAGGTCTGGCGCACCTCGTTCTCGAGCTCACGGCGTGCTCCCCAGAGCACGATCGCGGCGCGGTCGAGCAGCGCGGGCTCGCTCCGCACCGCGTCGAGCAGCGCGTGGGGGCGGCGCTGATCGACGATCAGCATGCGCGAGTGCTGCCGCAGGAGACGCAGATCACGCAGCAGTACGGCCGTGTCCTGCACGGGGATCGCGGCGGTGCGCTCGTCGAGGTGCGGGCGCATGCGCGCGACGACGTCGGGATCGTGCCCGAGCACCAGCACGACCGAGAAGGGTCGGACCATGAGCTCGACCGTGGGTGCGCGATCCTCCGCGGAGAGCGCCGTCGACGCGGTCGCGACGCCGGGCGCCGCCGCGGTCGCGCGCTCGATCTGCAGCACCACCTGCACGAGGGCGCCGAGCTGCGCATGGATCTCCTCGGCGTGCTCGTCGCCGAGGGCATCGCGCGCGGCGTCGAGCAGGTGCCCGTCGACGAGGTCGCGGAGCTCGCTGCCTGACGTCGGCAGCTCGACCCGCTCGGCTCTCGACATCGCGCGACGAAGGATCGCGTCCGCGAGCGCCTCCGACGCATACGCCTCGAGGGTCTCGCGCACGAAGCGCGACACCTGCATCGGCTGCGCGCCCGACGCGGGATCCGCGGCGCCCGGCGGCGTGGTCTTCCCGCTTGGGTGGGTCACACCGCGCACCATACCCGCAAACCGCTACAGCAAAAAGCGACAGCGTGGGCACCCGGCCTCGGGATCACTTCCGGGATACGCCGGCGGCGTGCGCCGCGCCGCCGAGCACGCCCGACGCGCGCAGGAAGCTCTCGATTTCGCTCCAGAAGTCGATCTCGGGGGAGGGTAGGTCGTTGTGCCCCGCTGTGCACCGGACCAGGACGCTGCCGGCGATCGCCTCGTGCAGCCGCTCGCCGTGCGTGAACGGCACGACCTCGTCGCGTCGACCGTGGAAGAGCAGCGTCGGGCGCCCGAGGTCGCGCAGCACCGCGATCGAGTCGAACGGATCCGACAGCAGGAAGCGCGGCGCGCGGAAGCCCTCCCACGCCAGGTCGGCGACGCTCGTGAACGTCGACTGCAGGATGATCGCCGCGGGCGGGCGCTCGCGCGCGAGCTGCGAGACCGCGCCGCCGCCGAGCGACACGCCGTGGTACGCGATGCGCGCCGGGTCGACGTCGGGGCGCGCGATCAGACGATCGTAGAACGCGACGAGATCCTCTCGGATCGCGCGCTCGGTCGGCGTGCCGGCGCTCCGGCCATAGCCTCGGTACTCGGGGAGCAACACCGAGACGCCCATCACGCGGTACGGCTCGAGCCAGAGCGGCAGTGGATCGATCACCTCGGCGTTGCCGTGCGCGTAGACGACGACCGGCCCCGGCGCATCGGCCGACACGCCCGCGCCGGGCACGAAGAAAGCCTCGACCGGGCCCTCGGGGCTGTCGTGCCACCACCGCTCGAGCCCGGGCACGCGCTCGGCGATCGTGAGATCCGTCGGCGCCGCCCGAGGATGGAAGATCAGCGCGCGCTGGAACCGCGTGAGGAACACCATGATCACGATCGTGCCGCACAGCGCGAGCACGATCAGCTTGGCATGCGAGGCGCGCACGACGAGAACTACGCGCGAGGCGGCGAGGAGATTTCGCGCGGACGGGACGAGCGCTCCTGCCCGCTCACTCCATCATGCCGCAGTAGACGGTCGTCGCGGTGCGCGGGACGCAGAAGCCGCCGCGGCACGCGAGCGAGGCGCACGCGTCGTTGCTCGTGCAGGGTGCGCCGACGTCCTGACGCGGCTGGCAGGAGCCCGAGATCAAGCCCGTGCAGTAGAGGCCGTCCTGACAGTCCCACGTGAGCAGACACGGATCGCCGGGCCCGCGCCGGGTCGCGCACTGCCACACCGACCCGCCCGCGACGCACGCCAGATCGGGGCTCTCGCACGAGAAGATCGGTGCGAAGTCGCCGAGGCGCGGCGGGTTCGGGACGTCGCATCGCTCGCCGCCCCCGAGGGTGCCCTGGAGCACCGACTGGAAACCGGTGCGCCGGACGCCCCAGTCGGCGAGCTCGAGCGAGCAGACGTCGGCGAGGGCTCGGCCCTCTCCGGCCGCGCGCGCGGCCGCCTCTTCGCTGTAGCCAGTCCGCGAGTCGACCGCGAGCGCGCCGAAGTCCGACGTGCACTGGTTCGCGGCCATGACGACGCAGTCGTCGAACGGCACCGGCACCGCGGTCGGACAGCACTCGAGGTAGCCCTGGCACGAGAGCTCCGCGAACGCGCGGCAGAACTCGGTCGGCGAGAGCGGCGCCTGGTGCTCACCCGGGGGGTTCACGAGCGTGCATCCGGCGAGCAGCGCGGTCGCGACCACGAGAGCGCGCGTGCGCATCAGAACGTTCCTCGCGCGCTCGCGCCGGCGGCCGTCGGCGTCGCCCACGGCGCGACCGAGAGCGGCGCGTCCTCGGATGTGCCGTCCGGCGGGAGCACGAAGAGCATCACCAGCCCCGCCGCGCCCGCCGCCGCCGCGGCGATCCAGCTCACGTCGGCCGCGATGTTCAGCCCGTTCAGCGTCGAGAGCCGCTCGGCACTGCAGAAGCCTCCGGCGTCACGGCCGCACTCCGACGCGAGCGCCTGATCCTCGGCCTCGGAGAGCGCAGCGAACAACACGAATGCAGCCGCGAGCGCGCCCGCGGCGACCAGCGTGCCGATCGCGGCCTCGGGCGGACC
>JALYRN010000966.1 GCA_030855295.1 Myxococcota bacterium
CTGCTGTGGAGCGTGCTCGCGCTCGGCTCGGTCGCGGGAACCGCGTACGCAGGCTGGCGCGCCTCGCCGATGGCCGACCCGGCGTTCGATCCGCTCGCGAGCGCCGGCGTGTGGCTCACCGAGCGCGCCGGAGCGGAGCACGAAGAAGCGACGCCGCTCGAGGAGCGGGCACCTGCCGCGCCGATCACTGCGCGGATCACCGCGCCGGAAGATAGGGCGATCGCCGAGGCACCGGCGACGACGGTGATCACGCCCGATGCGATCCCCTCCGCTGCGATCCCGTCCGAGGAGATCGCGCCCGCCGCGCTGCCGCCCGAGATCGTCGAGGGCGCCGAGCTCGGCACGCCGGAGCAGCCCACCGAGGCCGCGCCTGTCGCGCCGCTCGAGCCCGAGCCGGCGCCTCTCGCGGCGCCGACGATCGAAGAAGAGCCAGGAAGTGCGCCCGCGGAAGCACCTCCCGAGATCACCGAGGTCGCCCCTCCTGCGCCTCCGTCCGCGCCGCCGGATCCGTGGGCCCGCGAGGTGCCGCCGGGGCTGCTCGAGCTGCGCGCGCTCGTCGAGGGAGGATCGAGCGCGCCGCGCCCCGCGCTCCTGCGGCGCATCGGCACCTACGCGCGCCACCATCCGGACGACGCCCGCGCGCTCGCGCTGCTCGCCCACGGCTACGTGCGCGCGCGCTGGATGTCCGAGGCGCTCGAGCGCTACGCCGAGGCGCACACCGTCGACGCCGACGTGCGCGGCGATCCGCGCATGCAAGAGAACCTCGTCGCGCTCTCGAGCTCGGAGGTCGTCGGCGCGCGCGCGAGTGCGCTCGTGATCGCGATCTACGGCGCCGAGGCCCTGATGGCGATCGACGCTGCGCTCGCGAACGGTGGCCTCGACGGCGCCGCCCGCACCCGACTGCGCGCGCTGCGTGACGCTCTCGACGCGCATCCTTGATCGTCCCTTGGCGGCAGCGCGTCCGCCTGTACTCTTGTTCGTATGGCAGGGTCAGATCGCACGTCCGCCGAGTGGCTTCGAACCGAAGCTGCGATTCGCGAGGTCGAGACTGCGTACGATGCTGCATGGAGGGCCGGTGATCTGGACGGGCTGCTCGCCTGCCTCTCACCCGATGCCGTGCTGATCAACCCGTACGGCGAGCTCGCCGAGGGCCACGTTGAGATCCGCGACGAGCTCGCGAAGGTGCTCGGCGCATCCGCGACGTCACAGGAGCACACGAGCATCATCTCGCGGGTGTCGCTGCGATGTTCGATCGTCCGCGAGCCCGGCGCGCGAGCCTTGCTCCAGCCGATCGCCGTCGGCATCGCGCTGCGAGCGCGTCCACATCCCGTGTGCGCCGCGCTCCTCGCCGCGATCGCACCGCCTTCACCGCTCGGCTCGCTGGGCGACACCTCTGCTACGATCACGGAATGGCGGAGCCTGCTCGACGGCGTGCGACGCTCGAGGACCTCGCGGTGCAGCGCGAGCGCGGGCTCGCGGTCGAGCTGATCGATGGTGAGCTCGTGCAGAAGGCGATGCCCAAGCCCGCGCACGGCAGAGCGCAGGTGATGCTCGCCGGGCTCCTCCTGCCCTTCATCCAGAAGGCGGGCGGGCCGCGCGATCCGGGCGGCTGGTGGATCATGAGCGAGGTCGAGGTGTTCTACTCGAAGACCGACGAGGCCTTCCGCCACGACCTGGTCGGCTTCCGTCGTGATCGCTTCTCCGACTGCCCGAGCGAGCTGCCGATCCGCGAGCGCGCCGACTGGGTCTGCGAGATCCTCTCGCCCTCGACCGCGCGCTACGACGTCGTGCAGAAGCAGCGCACGCTACACGCGCACGGCGTGCCGCACTACTGGCTGCTGAACCCCGAGCACGAGACGCTCGCGGTGCTGCGCCATGGTCCCGAGGCGTACGCCAATGTCCTCAACGCGGGCGTCGGCGACGTCGTCCGGGCGGAGCCGTTCGAGGCGATCGAGCTCGACGTCGCGCGGCTCTTCGGCCGCGACGTTGGAGCTTGAGCTCGCGAGCGAGCGCGACGGACGGGCGCCACAAGCGCCCGGGGGCCGAAGTGATGTGAAGTTGTGGGGGGCTGGCCGAAGCTGCCGAATTCGCGTGTTGTTGCGGATGGTTGGAGAGATGGTGCGTGTCCCTCGGCCGGCGTGGTAGGGATCCCGCCCTCCTGATGAGCCGTGAGCCTGTACCCGGTTGGAGTCGGTCGGCCGAGCATGCGCCGCGCGTGCTGCGGGTGGCCGAGCTCAATCGCGTGGCGCGGTTCGCGCTCGAGGAGCGGTTCCCCGATGTGTGGGTCGAGGGGGAGCTCGCGGATGTGTCGCGGCCGGCGAGCGGGCACGTGTACTTCACGCTCTGCGATGCCGACGCGCCGGCGCAGGTGCGTGGGGTGATGTATCGGAACGATGCGAGCCGGGCGCGGGCGCGGCTCGAGAACGGCGCGCGCGTGCGGCTGCGCTGCTCGGTGACGATCTACGAGGCGCGCGGGTCGTTCCAGGTGACGGCGCGCGTGGCGCTGCCCGCGGGCGAGGGAGATCGCGCGGCGGAGATCGCGCGCATCAAGGCGAAGCTCGCGGCCGACGGGCTGCTCGATCCGGCGCGCAAGCGGAAGCTGCCGCGGATGCCGCGGGTGGTGGGCGTGGTGACGAGCCGCGATGGCGCGGCGATCCACGACATCGTGCGGGTCGCGAGCGCGCGCATGGGGGTGCGCATCGTGCTCGTGCACTGTCAGGTGCAAGGGTCCGAGGCGCCGCTGTCGATCGTGCGGGCGATGCGCGGCGTGCAGCGCGTGCCCGGGCTCGACGTGGTGATCGTGGCGCGCGGTGGCGGCGCGTCGGAGGACCTGTCGGCGTTCGACGACGAGCGCGTGGCGCGCGCGGTCGCGGAGTGTCGGGTGCCGACCGTGAGCGGGGTCGGGCACGAGGTCGATGTGACGATCGTGGATCTCGTCGCGGACGTGCGCGCGGCGACGCCGTCGAACGCGGCGGAGATCGTGGTGCCCGACGCGGCGCAGGTGCGTGCCGAGCTCCAGGGGATCGAGCGCGCGCTGGCGCGGGCGCTCGATCAGCGCGTGCAAGGAGAGCGGCTCCGGATCGAGCGGCTGATGCGGCGCATCGCCGATCCG
>JALYRN010000159.1 GCA_030855295.1 Myxococcota bacterium
CACCCGCGCCTCACCGACCGCGCGCGCCGCCTCCACGCGCACCGCGACGTCGGGATCGGCGAGCGCGCCCAGCAGCGCGTCGCCGACCTCGCGCGCAGGATGTCGCGCGAGCGACCGGAGCGCGTCGATCCGCTCCGCCGCATCGGCCGACTCGAGGGCGCGACGAAGCCTCCCGACGCGCCCCTCCCACTCGAAGCCGAAGCATGCGAGCGCGAGCAGCGCGGCGACCGAGACGACCAAAAAGGTGCGACGCGCGAGCACCGTGCCGCCGTTGTAGCGCGGGCGACGACCCGAGGGGAGGGCGAGCCCCGATGCGCCGATGCGCGCGCGCCGCGGGAGGCCCGACGCTCGCGGATCGCCCGGCCCGTCCGAGCGCGGCGGCGGCATCAGATTGCGCAAGTCGCCTGACATGGGCACCGTGCGTCCCAGATCGAGCGCGGGGCCACACCGCTTCGGGGCCGCTGTCTCGCTCACCGATCTGCCGGCCGCGGATCAGTCGGGCAGCGCGCTCTTCCAGTCGACGGTGCGGGCGACGCGGAGGAACGCGCTCCAGTGACTGAGCGGCACTCCGACGATGCTCACGCGGCCGTCGTGAACGCGGACGCGCGCGTCCTGAAGCGGCTTCTCGCCGCGCATCGCCTTCTCGAACGCCCTCTCGATCGGCGACGGCTTCGCCTTCGCGCCCGCGGGGCGCCCGCGCAGCGCGGAGAGGATCTCCTTCGGCGTCGCGTCGGCGAGCCCGAGCTCCACCGTCTTGCCACCGCGCGAGATCGGCACGCGCAGCGCGTCGAGCTTCACCTTGAGCCCGCCGCGGGGCGGCAGCCCACCGAGCTTCGCCTCGATCCATTGCAGCGCCGCCTCGAGCTTCTCCGCGGTGTACGTCACCTCGTCCGCCGGCGAGCAGTACCGCGCGATGCGCGCATTGCGCAGGCAGGTCCGATACGACTCCCCCGTCTGCGCCACGCACCACTCCTCAGCGGCGCCCTCTGGGCTCAGCAGATAGAGCCTCTCGTCGAGGATCGTCCCGACCGTCTCCCAATACGCATCCCACCCCCGCGCCTCGTCCCGACGGCTGGCGCGCATCTCACGGAGCAGCCCGTCGTAGCGCTTCATCAGCGCGGGGGAAATCGCGGCCTGCACCGGCACCGCCCTCCGCCCCGCCGTGCCGCCGCTCGCGCTCCCCTTCTTCTTCGCGCTCTTCTTCGCGCTCTTCTTCGCGCTCTTCTTCGCGCTGCTCTTCTTCGTCATCGCCATGTCCCCCTCCCGCGCGGAGTATCGCCGCGAGACACCGGCCGCGTGAAGCGCCGGGTGACGGCCCACGCCAACTCCGGCGAGCGGCCCGCCAGATCTGGCGAGCGCGGGACGGCCTCCAGGCATCCCGATAACACGACCAGGGGCGTACCCGAGGAAACCGGGAACGCATCCGCCTCGGACACCAGCCCGCGGGCGTCTGCCGTTGACAATCGGATCCGCGTCGCCGATTGATCGGCCCCTTCAGCCTCCGGAGCTCCGAATGACACGATCCAGTGCGACACCCTCCCTCCGCTCGCTCGCTCTCCGCCTCGGCGCGTTGCCAGCGATAGTCCTCACGCTCTCTTGCAGCGCTGACCCAGAAGGGGTTCCCGGCTCGATCGACGCGAGCGTCGGCCTGCAACGCGCAGGGCTGGGCGAAGACTCGTGCCGGGCCGGCGACAACTACGTCCTGGGTACCGGCGGCGACGACGTGCTCGTGGGAACGGCCGGCGCCGACTGCATCGTCGGCTACGGAGGCAATGATCACCTGAGCGGCCTCGGTGGCGAAGATCTGCTGATCGGTGGCCCCGGCGACGACATCCTCGACGGCGGGGACGATCACGACACGATCTATGGCGAGGAGGGCAACGACCACCTGATCGGCGGGACATGGTGGGACTACCTCGCCGGCGGCGACGGCAACGATCACATCGAGGGCGGCGACGGAGACGACAAGATCTACGGAGACGCCGGCGATGATTGGATCGAGGGCGGCCTCGGCGAGAACGATGTGCTCGGCGGGATCGGGTGCGATGTCCTCGATGGAAGCGCCGGCTACGACGTTCTCCGGGGCGGGGACGGCAACGACGTCATTCACGGCGGCCTGAATCCGCCGTGGATCGAGGGCGGTGATGGCGACGACGTGATCTGGTCGGGGTCGGCGTCGTACTGGGCCGTGACCGGCGGAGCGGGCACCGACAGCTGCAACGGCGACGAATGCGAGGTCGCCGCTCCGATCGAGTGCACCACCAGCGGGGACTGCGCGGCGGGCCACGCTTGCCATCCCGAGGTCGGTCTCTGCGTTCCATCCGGACACTGCTCTCTGGGCTCGGGCTGCACCACGAACGGCGAGTGCGACGATTCCGAGACGTGCACGACCGACACGTGCACCGCGGGCGCTTGCTCGAACGTGGCAGTCACCGACGGGACGAGCTGCCCGAACGACGACATCTGCGATGGCGCGGAGACGTGTAGCTCGGGGCTCTGCGCCTCGGGGACGCCGCCCGTCGTCGACGATGAGGATCACTGCACGACTGATAGCTGTGATCCCGTCACCGGGGTGGCGCACACCCCGGTCGAGCCCGACCTGATTCCGGACTCGACGTGTGACGGGATCGACGACGACTGCGATGGGAACATCGACGAGGACCACGTCCCGAGCTCGACGTCGTGCGGGGTCGGCGCGTGCGGCGCGACGGGCGCCACGTCCTGCGTGAGCGGTGAGGTCGTCGACTCGTGCTCGCCGGGGACTCCCGCGGCCAGCGATCCGACGTGCGACGGCGTAGACGACGACTGCGATGGGAACATCGACGAGGACTACGTCCCGAGCTCGACGTCGTGCGGGGTCGGCGCGTGCGGCGCGACGGGCGCCACGTCCTGCGTGAGCGGCGCGGTGATCGACTCGTGCTCGCCCGGTACTCCGGGCGCGAGCGATGCGACGTGCGACGGGGTCGACGACGACTGCAGCGGCGTCGCTGACGAGGACTACGTCTCGAGCTCGACGTCTTGCGGCGTCGGCGCGTGCGGTGCGAGCGGCGCGACGTCCTGCGTGAGCGGCGCGGTGGTGGACTCTTGCGCGCCGGGGACTCCGGCCGCGAGCGACTCGACGTGCGACGGGATCGACGACGACTGCAGCGGGGTCGCGGACGAGGACTACGTCTCGAGCTCGACGTCGTGCGGCGTCGGTGCGTGCGGCGCGACGGGCGCCACGTCCTGCGTCAGCGGTGCGGTGGTCGACTCGTGCTCGCCCGGTACGCCTGCGGCGAGTGACGCGACGTGCGACGGGATCGACGATGACTGCAGCGGGATCGCGGACGAGGACTACGTCTCGAGCTCGACGTCATGCGGCGTCGGCGCGTGCGGTGCGACCGGCGCGACGTCCTGCGTGAGCGGTGCGGTCGTGGACTCCTGCGCGCCGGGGACTCCTGCCGCGAGCGATGCGACGTGCGACGGGATCGACGACGACTGCAGCGGCACCGCCGACGAGGACTACGTCTCGAGCTCGACGTCGTGCGGAGTGGGGGCGTGCGGCGCGACGGGTGCGACGTCGTGCGAGAGCGGCGCAGTGGTCGATTCGTGCGCTCCCGGTGCTCCGGCGGCGAGCGACGCGACGTGCAATGGGATCGACGATGACTGCAGTGGGGTCGCGGACGAGGACTACGTTCCGAGCGCGACATCGTGCGGCGTGGGCGCGTGCGGTGCGACGGGCGCGACGTCGTGCGTGAGCGGCGCGGTCGTCGACTCGTGCTCGCCGGGTACTCCGGCGGCGAGCGACGCGACGTGCGACGGGATCGACGATGACTGCAGCGGCGTCGTCGACGACGACTTCGTCGCGTACTGCGACGGCACGCAGGCCGTTGCGTGCGTGGCCGGGGCACCCGACCTGACAGAGTGCGACGACGGCGATGCATGCAACGGCGGCGAGACCTGCGATGCGGCCACATGCGTCGCCGGCACGCCGCCGGCTCTCGATGACGGCAACGCGTGCACGGCAGACTCCTGCGATCCCGTGACAGGTCCGACGCACGACCCGCTCCCTTCCGGGACCCCGTGCGCCGATGGCGACGTCTGCAATGGCGATGAGACCTGCGACGGCGCAGGCGCTTGCGCGCCCGGCGTGCCGCCCTCTCTCGACGACGGGAACGCCTGCACCGACGACTCGTGCGATCCGATCACCGGTGCGGCGCACGAGCCGTCCCCGGTGGGGACGTCGTGTGCGGACGGGGATGTGTGCAACGGTGACGAGACCTGCGACGGGGCAGGGACGTGTCTCGCCGGCATGCGGCCGGCGACCGGTCCGTGCGTTCCTGCGGGACCGACCGCCGCGATCTTCGTCGACGAGTCGCGGCTGCTTCACGATCCCGGCGCCGGCGCGAGCGTGATCTCGTACACGGGCACCTCGGCGCCGACCATCAGCCCGCACTACGTCACGTGGAACCCGAACGGCACCGCCACGGTTGCGACGGTGGTCCTCGACCTCGCGTCGGACATCCCGGTCGTGGTCGATCGGATGGTGTTGCACGGGTACGGGTTCGATTCCGAGGTCCGACACTTCGAGGTGTGGGCATCGGAGACCGGTACGGCTCCCGCAGATTTTGTGAGAGTGCTCGCAGCGGAGCACCCGCAGTCTTCGCCGAACGCGGTCAGCTACGATCTCGCGTCGACGACAGCTCGCTTCATCGAGCTCCGGATCGTCGACGACTGGCTCGGGAATGTCGGGCGTGGCGTCGTTTCGCGGCTGACGCTCCACACTCGACCGCGGGATGGCGGCGCGATCTCCCTCTACGAGGCCGGCGTGTCGGTTGCCGCCACGTCGGAGGCGTCGACGGCGCAGTACGCGACCGACATCCATGCCACCCACTGGTGGACCAGCGGTCCCGCCGATACTGCGCCGGCGCTCACCATCGATCTCCCCGGGGAGGATTGGCACGTCGTCGACCGCGTCGCGATCAGGTCGCACCCTTCGAACTCGTTCGCGCTTCGCGCGTTCGAGATCTGGATCTCCAGCACGGGCACGGCCGAGAGCGACTTCGTCCATGTGTTCAGCGGGTCTGTCGCGAACACAGATCCCCGACGTGACGCCTGGTTCTTCTTTCCGCCGACCCCCGCGCGCCATGTGCGGCTGCGCGCGATCGACAATGTGTCGGGCGGCACGCGCGTCGCAGTCGACGGCTTCCGCGTGCATACGCCGCACGCGGGTGGTCTGACGGTTCCGTTCGACGACCGCAGCGTCGCCGGCGAGCTTCCCATCATCTGGTGGGACTGGGACTTCGGCGACGGCGAACGCTCCGTCCTGCGCAACCCGACGCACACGTTCGCGGGCGCGGGCTCGTACCTCGTGTCGCTCGCCGTGACGGACGAGTACGGCGTCCGCTCGCGAGCCGAGTACCTGTACGAGGCGCACGACGGCCCGAGCGCGTTCTTCACGTGGACGCCGGATCCGGTTCGCCAGGGCAACAGCGTTCAGCTCCGCGATCGCTCGGTCAGTGACTCGCCGCTCGTCGCGATCGACTGGAACGTCGACGGTACGGCGTCTTCGACGCCCGCGGCCGGCTCCGCCTACTACACGGCGAGCCAGGTGCGTCCCTTCGTCGTGAGCGCGACCGCCGTCGACAGCTCGCTCTTGCGCGACACGTACGCGGTCGAGATCCCGCTCGAGAACATCGCGCCCGTGCTCGACATCGGCTCGGATCAGACGCTGGTCTGGGGACAAGAGTGGACCCCCGCGTCACCGGCCACGGTGACCGACGCGTCCTCCGGCGACTGGTTCAGCCTTCGCTGCGAGTGGGACTTCGACGACGGCGCCACGGGTGTGTCGCCGCTCCCGTGCAGACCGGACACGTTCTACGTCGGGCACTCGTGGTCGGCTCCGGGAACGTACGAGGTCGTGGCCACCGCGATCGATCCGAGCAGCGGCCGAACCGAGGATCGATTCTTCGTCGAGGTCACCCGTAGGGCGACCGAGATCGGGCTCGACACGATCCCGGGCGTCGAATCCGGAGGCACGCACGAGGTGGTCGCGCGCCTCATGGATGCGTACGAGCCCTCCGCGTCGATGGCGGGCCGGACGATCGAGCTTCGGCTCGGCTCGCAGGTCGTGACCGCGATTGCCGATGCGACCGGTGCCGCGCGCGCGAGCCTGGACTTCGTCGCCAGCTCGACGTCCCTCGTCGAGGCGTCGTTCGCGGGCGACTCGCTGTACTTCGCGAGCTCGCACTCGGGGCTGTATCCCGAGGAGCTCCCGCCGGCGCGTCGCGCGAGCTGCGGTCGCGACTTCTGGCTGGCTATTCCGCACCTGAACCATGAAGGCCAGATCGAGCGGAACAGTCTGTTCTTCACGGCGGCGCGCGACACGACGGCGACGGTCGAGGTCGGCACGTGGAGCGCGAGCGCGCGCGTTGCTGCGCGCGGGACCGCTCGGGTGGACCTCCCGAGCTCCGCCGAGGTCACGGCCAGCGGCCTCATCACGTCACAGGGCATCCACGTGCAGTCGTCGCGTGAGATCTGCGCGACGGTGATGATGTACCAGCGCTACTCGACCGACTCGTACCTCGGGCTCGCGGTCGCGGGGCTGGGCCGCAGCTACGTCGTGTCGTCGTTCACGGGCACCCCCGGCGCCCCGATCGGGCGCTCCGGCACGGTCGTGATCGCGACGGAGGACGGCACCGAGGTCACGATCGTCCCCAGCACGGAGATCGAGATGGGACCGAGCCTGCCGTCCACGGTGGCGGGGGTGCCGTTCGTCGTCACGATGAATCGAGGTCAGACCCTGCAGCTCCGGGCGACCGGCACTGCTCCCAATGACCTGACCGGTACGCGCATCGACGCGACCGCGGCGATCGCGGTGATCGGTGGGCACTCGTGCGCATACGTCCCTCAAGACCGGGTCGCGTGCGACACGCTCGCGGAGCAGCTTCCGCCGGCCGAGGCTCTCGGATCACACTTTCTCGTCGCGCCGCTGGCTGGACGCGCGAGCGGGTACTTGGTGCGCGTGGTCGCCGCGTCCGATGCGACCGAGGTGCGGGTCGATGGATCCCTCGTCGCGACGATCGACCGCGGCCAGCACCACCAAGTGTCCGTGTCCACGCAGAGCCCGCTGCTGATCGAGACCACGCAGCCGGCGCTGGTCTCGCAATACGCCCGCGGCGGAAGCACCGACGGAGTCGGCGATCCCTTCCAGATGACGATCGTGCCGAGCGATCAGCTCGCGCGCGATCTCGTCTTCACCACAGTGCCCGACTACGCGCCGGCGCCCGGCGTGGCGATCGACTTCCAGCATCGCGTGACGCTGATCGCGCAGGCCGGCACGACCGGTGGCGTGCGGCTGGATGGTGCGGCGGTCACCGCAGCATTCCAGTCGATCGGCACCTCGGGGTGGGCCTATGCGCATGTCACGGTGGAGAGCGGCGAGCACACCGCCCAGCACCTGTCGCCCGGCGCGCTCGTGGGCGTGTATGCGTATGGCTGGTCGCAGTACGAGTCGTACGGTCATCCCGGCTTCATGCGGCTCGAGCCTCACGGCACCTGCGTCCCCGCCGCGACGGTGGCGGGCAACGGAGCCGACGACGACTGCGACGGCGAGATCGACGAGGAGGATCCGAACGGTCTCGACGATGACGGCGACGGCCTGATCGACGAGGACCTGCACCTGACCGAGGGCACAGCACCCAACGTGGGGCCTGTCGCCTACGAGAGCCGGGTCGGGACACGCGAGGACACTGCCGTCTCGTTCGTGGTGGCCGCGTTCGATTCGAATGGCGATCCGCTGACCTACGAGCTCGTCACCAGCCCCTCGAATGGGGCCGTCACCGGCACTCTGCCTTCGATCACGTACACGCCCGCCGTCGACTTCAACGGTGCCGACTCGTTCACGTTCCGCGCGTGCGACGCGAGCGCCTGCTCGGCCCCCGCGACCGTGACCGTCTCGGTCGCGGCGACGAACGACCCGCCCGACATCCAGATGGAACCGCTGGTCACCGGGCTCGAGGACTCGCTGCTGACGCTGCGATGCGTCGCGGAGGACATCGATCTCGATCCCGAGTGCGCGCTGAGCTGGTCGCTTGTCTCGGCCCCGCACGGGATGACCATCGACGCGGTCACCGGCGACATCTACTGGGTCGCCGACGAGAGCTACATGGCCGAGACGGTCTCCGCGACCGTGCGCGTCACCGACTGTCACGGCGCGAGCTCGATCTTCGCGTTCGAGGTCGCGATCGCGAGCCGGCCCGACGCGCCGCGGATCACGACGTCGCCGGTCCGCACTGCCCGGTTCGGCATGCAGTACGTCTACGATGTCGACGCCTTCGATCCGGACCCGGGTGACAGCGTCACCTTCGAGCTGCTCCAGGGACCGACGACGATGTCGATCGTGGCGAGCACGGGCGTGATCCTGTGGTCGCCGACCAGCTCCGACGTGGGGCCGCACACGGTGCGCGTGGTCGCGATCGACTCGACGACCCTGCGCTCGCCGGTGCAGGAGTTCGAGGTCGTTGCGGCGGGCGACGATCAGCCGCCGCTCGTCGACGTGTCGGTCACGCCGTCGATCGTACTCCCCGGCGAGACCTCGACGATCACGGTCGTGGTCTCGGACGACGACGATGTCGCGATCGAATCGGTGACGGTGGGCGGGACGCCGATCACGATGACGAGCGGCACCGGCACGTTCAGCTCGACCACGCCGGGCGTCTACGAGGTCGTTGCCACCGCGGTCGATCCCACGGGAAACCGGACCGTCGACCGCGATGCGGTGCGGGTGCGCGTCATCGGGGACGACACCGCCCCGGTCGTCGACCTCACGGCGCCGGCGGCGGACACCGAGCTCACGTACCTACACGACGCGATCGGCAGCGTTCACGACGACAACCTCCATCGCTACACGCTCGACCTCCGTCTCGCGGGCCGCACTGCGTGGCGCACGATCGCGTCGGGCAGGGCGAACGTCACGAGCGCGGTGCTCGGCACGATCGACACCACCCAGCTCGAGAACGGCACGTACCTGCTGCGGCTGCGCGCCGAGGACGTGAACGGGCAGGTCGGTGACGATGTGGTGCCGTTCCGGGTTGCCGGCGGGGCGAAGGTCGGACTCGTGCAGCTCTCGTTCACCGACATGGTCGTGAGCGATTTCGGGATCCCGCTCGCGGCGGTGCGGCGCTACGACTCGCGCCTCCAAGGTCGCGACGACTTCGGCCGTGGCTGGGACCTGGAGCTCCGCCACGGCTCGGTGCAGCACAACCGCACGGTCGGCGAGGGAATCGCGATCTTCACTCGAGCCGACGATCTCACCCCATGCCAGCACACGGAGGAGCAGCTTCCCCACTTCACTGAAGTGCGGATCTCCGAGAGCGAGTGGTACCTGTTCCGTCCGACGATCGTGAACACGCAACCTCTCGCCGGCGGCTGCGGCGGCACGGTCGTGTTCGAGCAGGTCGACGGCGTCCGCGGCGGCGCAGAGCTCGTCGCGTTCGGCCACACCGAGGTGCGGGCGACCGCGATCTCGCCGATCACGGCGGGGTCGTTCGTGAGCGAGTCGAACTTGACGAACACGATCACCGGTGACCTCTATAACCCGGAGGCATTCCGTCTGACGCTGGCGGACGGCCGCGTGCTGGACCTCTCGGTGCGTGGGGGCATCACGCGAATCGAGGATCGCCACGGCAACTGGGTCGCGTTCACCGACACCGGCCTCGTGCACTCGAGCGGTCGCTCTCTCCGCTTCGTACGCGACGCGCACCGTCGGATTACGCAGATCCTCGATTCCGCGGGCCGGAGCACCGGCTACGAATACGACGCGCGCGGCAACCTCGTCGTGTCGATCGATGTGCTGGGCCGCCGCACCCGCTATGAGTACCGCGAGAGCGCGTACCCGCACCATCTCACGCACATCATCGATCACCGTGATGTGGTCACGGCGGCGCTCGAGTACCACGACGACGGTCGCCTCGATCGGCTCTGCGACGCCGACGGCCAGTGCACGCGAACGAGCTACGACCTGACCGCGCAATCGATGGTGATCACCGACGGCCTCGGGCGTCCTACGCAGTACGCGTACAACAACCGCGGCAACGTCTGAGCTTCCCCCCGTCTGGCGGACACCCCGGATAGCGCGAGAATGCGCGAGGAGTGTTCCATGAAGAAGCAGAAGCTCGGTCGGCGTGCGCGGCGGTCGTTCACGCCGGAGTTCAAGGCGGACGC
>JALYRN010000967.1 GCA_030855295.1 Myxococcota bacterium
GCGCAGCACCTCGCGCGGCGGGCCGATCCACGCGCCCGCGGGATCGACGTCGAGCGCACCAGGCACGTCGGCGATCGCCGCCGCGGGCTCCACCTGCGAGGGATGGCGCAGCCAGCGCGCGCCGCTCGAGAGGGCGAGGTCGGCGAGGCCAGTGCGCGCGGCGAGCTCCGTCCGCAGCGCCCGACCGTCCCGTGCGGCCTCGCGCCGCTGCGACGCGTCGATCACCACCGCGGCGAGCGCCACGGCGACCGCGAGCGAGACGGCGATCAGCGCGCGGATACGCATCGCTGCAGCCCTCAGTGACGCATGAAGGTCAGGAAGACCTGGGTCAGGATCGAGTCGGCCACGAGGATGCTGATCGCGACCACCACGACCGACGTCGTCGTCGACTGGCCTACGCCGACGGTGCCGCCGCGCGTCGTCATCCCGAAGTGCGAGCCGAGCATCGCGATCAAGAACCCGAAGAACGGCGTCTTGCCGATTCCCGAGAAGAAGTCCTCGAGCAGGATCGAGTCGAGCGCCGACGTGATGAAGAACGGGATCTGGATGCCGAACGAGAGGTTGCACACCAGCGCCGCGCTGCCGATGCCGAGCACCAGCGCGAACACCGTGAGCAGCGGCATGATCACGATCCCCGCGAGCATCCGCGGCAGCACCAGCTTCCGGATCGGATCGGCGCCCAGCGCGCGGATCGCGTCGATCTGCTCGGTGACCGCCATCGAGCCGAGCTCCGCCGCGATGCCCGCGCCGATCCGGCTGCCGACGACCAGCGCCGTCAGCGAGGGCGCGAGCTCGCGCGCCTCGCTCAGCCCGACGATGCGCCCGACGCTCTCCCGCGCGCCGAAGCGCTCGAGCGAGAACGCGAACTGGATCGACATCACGATGCCGACGAAGATCGCGGTCGCCGCCGCGATCCCGAACGACTTCACGCCCATCTGCTCGAGCTGGTAGAGGAACGAGCGCATCTCGAAGCGCGTCGTGAACAGGACGGCGAAGGTGCGGCGCGTCATGGTCGCGATCGCGCCCACGTGGCTCATCGCGACCATCAGGCGCTGTCCCTGCGCCTCGATCGCGCGTACCGCGAGCGGCTTCTCCTTCGGCTTCGCCTCGCCGGGAGCGCTCATCCGCCCTCGGCCTGCGGCACGTCGGTCGTGAACCCCGCGACGAAGCGCTCGAAGTCCGGCGCGGCGCGCAGGAAGCTCTCTCCCGGCGGCGTGATCAGCGCGAAGTCGTAGACGCAGTCGTCCTTCTTGATCACGTAGAACACCAGCTCGCGCGGCACGCCATCGAGGCGCGCGACGACGTGCGTGCGCAGCGCCTCGCGCTCGTCCATCGGCACCACCCGCTGCTCGCGGATGTCGCGCTCGGTGAAGCCGATCAGGAGGTGGTTCGTGAGCGCGGTCAGCGGGACGTCGGCACCGGGATCGCACGTCGCGTTGGCCTGGACGATCGCGCCCATCCCGCCGTGGTGATACGCGAGGTCGTTCTGATCGGCGACCGAGAGCCGCTGCCACCCCGCGCCGAGATCACCGATGCGATAGCGCGTCTCGCCGCCGACGAACACGTTGCCCTGGAGCTCGGGCCCGCCGCACGCGACCACGCCCCCGAGCACGCCGACGGTGGCGAGCAGCAGCGTGAGCCCGCGAGCGACACGATCGGCACGCACGGCCGCGGTATAGGTGCGCCGCCGCATCCGCGCAACGCCGCGCTCCCGGCTCAAGCGAGGCCGGCTTCGTCGATGCGGCGCATGCCCTCGAGCAGCAGCGACTCCGTGCTGCCCTTGATCACCCGCTCCGGCGGCTTGAACGACGGATCGAGCGAGAAGTCGCCGTCCTTCAGCGCGAGCATCGCGTAGAGCGCCTCTTCGCGCGCGTGCGGACCGAACGACGCGTTCGCGATCTGCCCCTCCAGGAAGTGGATCTCGCCGCTGATGCCACCGGCGACGACGCGCAGCAGCCCGGTCTTGCGGCCGTTGCCGAGCGCCTGCATCACGTCGGGCAGCGCGACGTCCCGCAGGCTGCCGGCGAGCCCCCCGCTGCGCCGCATCGCGCCCGACTCGATCAGCTGCGCGGTCTTGGCGACGACGAGCTCGGCCGACGCGGGCTTGACGACGAAGTCCGACGCGCCGAGCTCGAACCCGCGCGCCACCGAGTCGCGGTCCGCCTTGCGGGTCAGGAACACCACCGGGACGTCCTTCGTCCGCGCGTCGGCGCGCAGCGCGATCAGCAGCGCGAAGCCATCCTCGCCGCCGAGCTCGAGCTCCGACAGGATCGCGTCGAAGCGCTGCTCGTCCAGCGCGGCGAGCGCCTCGCTCCGATCACGCACCACCTTCACCCCGTGACCGGCCTCGGCCAGCCGGAGCTCCAGCAGCGTCGTGTCGTCTCGATCCGGATCGACGATCAGCACGCGCGTGCGGGCGCCGCCCTTCTGCGACGCGGTCTCGGTGCCGACGACGACCTGCCGCAGCACGTCGACCAGCACCGGATCGAAGAGCTGCGACGAGAGCTGCCGCAGGACGTCGAGCGCCTCGCGCGGCGTCAGCGTGCGGCGGTACGGGTTCTTCGGGTTGACGGTGAGGTCGGCGTACGTCTCGACCAGGGCGACGACGCGCGCGCCGAGCGGGATGTCCTTGCCGGCCTGGCGATCGGGGAAGCCCTGTCCGTCGTAGCGCTCGTAGAGGTGCGTCAGGATCTGGATCGCCGCGTCCGGCAGCTTCGCCGACTCGAACATGCGCACCGGCGCGAGATACCCGCGCTGCGCCTGCAGCCGGTGGCCGTCGAAGCGCGACACGTTGAGCGCCGTCAGGTGATAGGTCGACGCCTTGCCGACGTCGTGCAGGTACGCGGCCACGAGCAGTGCGTTCTTCTCCGCGGGCGCGAGCGAGAGCCGCTCCGCGAGCTGCGTGCACATGCGCGCCACGTGCGACGAGTGGCCGCGCAGCTCGCCGCGCGTGGCGTCGAGCAGGGTCACCAGCACGTTGACGGTCTCGAGGTAGCTGTCGAAGTCCGGCGCGACCTCGAAGCTCGGCATCTCGATCTTCAGCTCGGGCAAGGGCGCGCGCGGGCTCGGCGCGGCCGGCGAGAGCCCCGCCATCCCGCCGCTCCCACC
>JALYRN010000968.1 GCA_030855295.1 Myxococcota bacterium
GGGAAGCGCTCGCGCGCCCGCAGCGCCTCGAGCCGCTCCGCGCCGAAGCGCAGATCGAGCGGACCGGGCACCGCCGCGGCGAGCTCGAGCCGGCTCAGCACGTCGGCGACGGTCTCCGCCTTCCAGATCTCCTGCGTCGCCGCCTCGGCGACCTCGACGCCGTGCGAGGTGCCGTCGAAGAAGAGATCGCCCGCCGCGAGGAACAGCGTCGGCGCGCTCCCGGCGCGCGCCTCGCGGAGCGCCGCTGCGAGACGATCGATCCCGCCGAGCGGCCGGCTCGTGCACCCGCAGGGCTCGAGATAGCCCATCAGATCCGTGATCACGACGAGCCGCAGATCCGTGCGCGGCAGGCGCGCATCGGCCACCTCGGGCACGCTCGGCGTCGTCTCGCGGCTCGCGCCGGAGCAGGAGGCGCCGATCCCCGTGAGCGCGACGATCGCAGCGAGGCCGACGAACATCGCCCGACGAGGACGCGCCGAACGGGGAGAGCCCAACGACATCGGCGTCTTTCTAGCAGGATTGATCGCGGGCTTCAGCCGCCGCGCCCGGCCGTCTTGACGCTTGGAGGACCCTCCGCTAGCTTTCGCGCCCCTTTCGGCCCGCTCCGGGCTTCCGATCTCGTTTTCCCAGCAGGACTCCACCGATGGTCACGATCCGGCTCGCTCGCTTCGGCACCAAGAGGCGCCCCTACTACCACGTCGTCGTCACCGACTCGGAGAACCCGCGCGACGGGCGCTTCCTCGAGCAGGTCGGCCGCTACGATCCGAGCGCTCCGATCGAGGAGGCCCGCATCGACCTCGGCCGCGTGGCGCACTGGATCGCTCTCGGCGCGCAGACCTCGACCCGCGTCCGCCACGTCGTGAACGACTATCGTCGCGCCACCCAGGCGACCGCCTGAGCACCTCGGCACCTCGGACCCCGATGGACGACGAACCGAAGCTCGAAGAGCTGCTGATCTTCATCGCGCGGAACCTCGTCGACGAGCCCGACGACGTGAAGGTCGACGTCGTCGACGGGGATCGCGCGACGGTGTACGAGCTCTCGGTCGCCGAGGACGATCTCGGCAAGGTGATCGGCAAGGACGGGCGCACCGCCCGCGCGATCCGGACCTTGCTCGCGGCGACCTCGGCGCGCGTTCGCAAGCGCGCGATCCTCGAGATCCTCGAGTAGCGCTCGTTCGGTGCGCGAAAAGAGCGACGACCGGGTCGTGCTCGGGGTCGTCACGCGCGCGCACGGCGTGCGCGGCGAGGTGCGCGTCCATCGCTTCCACCCGGGCTCGACGCTCTTGCTCGAGCTCGATCGCCTGCTGCTGCGGCCGAAGGAGGGTGCCGAGCGCGAGGTCGTGGTGCGCTCGAGCAAGCGCAGCGGCGATGCCGACGTGCTCCACCTCGACGGATGCGCGAGGCCGGAGGACGCCGACGCGCTGCGCGGCGCGGAGCTCGTCGTGCCGCGCGCGTGGCTTCCCGAGCCCGCGGAGGACGAGCACTACCACGTCGATCTGATCGGCATGCGCGTCGTCGAGCAGGGCGCCGACGTCGGTGAGGTCGCGGACGTGGTCGCGTATCCGAGCGTCGACGTGCTCTGCGTGCGCGGCGAGCGCGGCACGATCGAGATCCCGATCATCGACGCGTACGTCGTCGCCGTCGATCGCGGCGCGCGCACGATCGAGGTCGTGAACAGCGCCGACTTCGATCCGGTCGAGCCGCCCCGATGAGCCCATGCGCTTCTACGTGATCACCGTCCTGCCCGAGCTGCTCGGATCGTTCGTGGCGAACGGTCTGGTCGGCAAGGCGGTCGCCTCGGGCACGATCGAGATCGTGCCGATCACGCCGCGTGACTTCACGAAGGATCGCCACCGCACGATCGACGACGCGCCGTACGGCGGCGGCAGCGGCATGCTGATGATGCCCGGTCCGCTGGTCGACGCGATGGAGTCCGCCGACGCGCGCGAGGCCGCACGAGGAGAGCAGGGCGAGAGGCCGCTCCGCATCCTGCTCACGCCGCAGGGCGAGCCCTTCACGCAGCGGACCGCGCGCGAGCTCGCGAGCGCCCCGAAGGCGCTCACGCTCGTGTGCGGCCGCTACGAGGGCGTCGACGAGCGCGCCCGCACCAAGTGCGATCGCGAGATCTCGATCGGCGACTTCGTGCTGATGGGCGGCGAGGTCGGCGCCATGGCGGTGATCGAGGCGGTGTCCCGGCTGCTTCCGGGCGTGCTCGGCAACGCGACGTCGATCGACGAGGAGTCGCACTCGCACGGGCGCCTCGAGTACCCGCACTACACGCGACCGGCGAGCTTCCGCGGCGAGGGCGTGCCCGAGGTGCTGATCGGCGGGCACCACGCGCACGTCGCGAAGTGGCGCAAGCGCGAGGCGCTGCGCCGCACGCTGCAGCGGCGTCCCGATCTGCTCGAGGCGTTCCCGCCCGACGCCGAGGAGCGCAAGATGCTCGACGAGCTGCGCGCCGAGCTCGCGGCGCGCGACGACGGAGGGGAGACGTGAGCGGCGCGATCCACTGCGCGCTCGTGCATCACCCGGTGCGTGATCGCGAGGGGCACCTGGTCGCGTCGGCGATCACCAACGTCGACGTGCACGATCTCGCGCGGAGCGCGCGCACCTACGGCCTCGCCGGTTACTGGGTCGTGTCGCCGATCGCGGCGCAGCGCCTCCTGGTCGATCGCATCCTCGAGCACTGGCGCAGCGGCGCCGGCGCGCGGCGCGTCCCGGAGCGCACGATCGCGCTGTCGATCTGCGCGCCCGTCGAGAACATCGACGCAGCGATCACCGCGATCGAGGCGAAGGAGGGCGCGCGACCGGCGCTGTGGATCACCGCGGCGCGCGCGCCCGAGGGCGCCGTCCTGAAGTCGTGGGCCGAGGGCCGCGTGGCGATCGCCGGCTCGGAGCAGCCGATCCTGATCCTCTTCGGCACCGCGCACGGCCTGCACTCGAGCCTGGTCGCGCGCGCCGACGTCGTGCTCGCGCCGATCGAGCCGCAGAGCGACTACAACCACCTCTCGGTGCGCGCGGCCGCAGCGATCACCTTCGATCGCCTGCTCGGCAACCCGTGACGCTCAGCGGCTGTCTAAAAATCGGCTCGCCCGCTCCGGTCG
>JALYRN010000160.1 GCA_030855295.1 Myxococcota bacterium
CCTCGTGCGCGCGGGCGAGGTGCTGCCGATCTCGCTCGAGCTCGCGCTGATGGGCGACGTCCGCCACAACGTGCGGGTCCGGCCCGGCGACACGCTCTACGTCCCGGCCGATCTCAGCCGGCTCATCAGCGTGATCGGCCAGGTCGCCTCGCCGCGGATCACCGTGTTCCGCCCGGGCATGCGGCTGACGCACGCGCTCGCGCTCGCGGGCGGCGTCACGCGCGACGGCAACTGGGGCGACGTGCGCGTGCTGCGCGGCGATCCCGAGAGCCCGCTCGTCTACTCGAACAGCGTCGCCGACATCGTCGACGGTCGCGCGCACGACGTGGTGCTCGCGCCGGGCGACATCGTGTACGTCGCGAGCGCGGGCCACGCGGATCTGCGCGACGTGATGAACTCGGCGGCGATGCTCCTGTCGATCCCGATCACCGCCGCGTCGATCACCATCCCCGCGCTGCTCCTGCGGCCGTCGACCTCGCCGTAGCGCTCTTTTTCTTTCGCCTCACCGACCTCGCACGAACCAGGGAGTCCGATGTCCACGTTCCGTTGCTACGTGATCGGGAACGAGTCGCTCGCGATCCAGTGCGCCGACATCCTGATCGACCGCGGACACACCGTGCTCGGCATCGTGTCGTCCGACGACGGGATCGCGAAGTGGGCCGAGCAGAGGAGCGTCGCGCAGATCGCGCCCGGCAAGGGCCTCGCGGATCGCCTGCGCGCGCAGGGCGCGTCGTTCGAGTGGCTCTTCTCGGTCGCGAACCTGACGATCATCCCGGACGACGTGCTCGCGCTCCCCTCGAAGGGCGCGATCAACTTCCACGACGGACCGCTCCCTCGCTACGCCGGCCTCAACGCGCCGATGTGGGCGCTGCTGCACGGCGAGCCGCGCCACGGCATCACGTGGCACCTGATCGAGGGCGGCGTCGACGAGGGCGACATCCTCTCGCAGCGCACCTTCGATCTCGGCGAGCGCGACACCTCGGTCGTCGTCAACACGCGCTGCTACGAGGCCGCGATCGAGTCGTTCACCGAGCTCGCCGAGCAGCTCGCGAGCGGCACCGAGACCCGCACGAAGCAGGACCTCTCGCAGCGCACCTACTTCGGTCGCTTCGACCGTCCCGCGGCGATGTGCACGATCGACTGGTCGCAGCCCGCCGCCGCGATCGCGACGCTGGTGCGCGCGCTCGACTTCGGTCCGCGCTACGCGAACCCCGTCGGCGCCGCGAAGACGCTGACGACGTCAGGGCCGCTGCTGCTCCCCGAGGTACAGGAAGGCAGCGCCGAGATCAGCGACGCGCCCGGGACCGTGATGTCGGTGTCGGGCGGCGCGATCGAGGTCGCGACCGGCGCGGGCTCGCTCCGCTTCCCGCGCGCGCTCGATGCGGCCGGGCAGGCCCAGGACGACGCTGCGCTCGCGAAGCTCGGGGTCGTCGTCGGCGCGCGCCTGCCCTCGCCCGACGAGCAGCAGGCGGCCCGCCTCGGCGAGATCGATCAGCAGCTCGCGAAGCACGAGACGTTCTGGGCGAAGCGCCTCGCGCGGGTCTCACCCGTCGAGCTGCCGTATGCCGAGCGCAGCACGACCAAGCCCGCGGTCTGGGTGCGCGCTCCCGTCGCGATCCCGCCGGGCCTCGACGCCGACGCGCTCCTCGCGGCCTCCGTCGCGTGGCTCTCGCGCATCACCGGCCACCGCACGTTCGACGTCGGCTACCGGCACGCGGGCATCACGCAGGCGACGTCGGGCCTCGAGAGCCTCTTCGCGACGTCGGTGCCGATGCACGTCGACATCGGCGAGAGCCAGAGCTTCGCCGAGCTGCGCGCAGCGCTCGCCGCCGACCGCGAGACGCTGCGCGGGCACCTGACGCATCCTCGCGATCTCTTCGCGCGCACGCCCGGCCTCGCCGCGCAGCGCATCGAGATCGCGATCGAAGAGACCGACGCGCTCGACACCGTGAAGCCCAAGAGCGGCGAGCTGCTCGAGATCGCGATCAGCCCCGACGGCAAGCGCGCGGCGCTAATCGTCGACAGCGCGCGGGTCGCCGGCGCGCACCTCGAGAAGATGGTCGGCCGCTTCGGCACGCTGCTCTCGGCGATCGCGAGCGACGCCGCGATCCCGGTCGCGCGCCTGCCGCTCCTGCCGCAGGACGAGCTCGACAAGGTGCTGCGCGAGTGGAACGCGACGGCGGCGCAGTACCCGGAGAGCAGCTGCCTGCACCAGCTCTTCGAGGCGCAGGTCGATCGCACGCCCGACGCGATCGCGCTCACCTTCGAGCGCACCGAGCTCAGCTACCGCGAGCTCGACGCGCGCGCGAACCGTCTCGCGCATCGCCTGATCGAGCTCGGCGTCGGCGCCGACACGCTGGTCGCGCTGCACGTCGATCGCTCGCCCGAGCTGGTGATCGGCGCGCTCGCGATCTGGAAGGCCGGCGGCGCGTACGTCCCCGTCGATCCCGGCTACCCCGCCGACCGCGTCGCGCTGTACGTGGAGGACAGCCAGGCGAAGGTCGTGCTCACGAAGGAGCACCTCGCGGAGTCACTGCCGCGGACCGGCGCGACGATCGTGCGCCTCGACGCCGACGCCGCGAGCTTCGCCGCGCACTCCGACGCGCGCCCCGTGCGATCGACGCCGAGCTCGAGCCTCGCGTACGTCATCTACACCTCGGGCTCGACCGGCCGCCCCAAGGGCGTGATGATCGAGCACCGCAACGCGGCGAACTTCTTCACCGGCATGGATCCGGTGATCCCGCGGACGGCGAACGCGACGTGGCTCGCGGTGACGAGCCTCTCGTTCGACATCTCGGTCCTCGAGCTCTTCTACACGCTCTGCCGCGGCTTCCGCGTGGTCTTGACCGGCGACGAGGATCGCGCGCTGGTCTCGAGCGGCGGCGCGGCGCACGCCGATCGCGCGATCGGCTTCTCGCTCTTCTACTTCGCGAGCGACGAGGGCGAGAAGAACGCGGGCAAGTACCGGGCTCTGCTCGAGGGCGCCAAGTACGCGGATCGCAACGGGTTCCAGGCGGTGTGGACGCCCGAGCGGCACTTCGGCGCGTTCGGTGGCCTCTACCCGAACCCGAGCGTCGCGAGCGCGGCGATCGCCGCCGTGACCCAGCACGTGAAGATCCGCAGCGGCTCCTGCGTGCTGCCGCTCCACCATCCGATCCGCGTCGCCGAGGAGTGGGCGCTCGTCGACAACCTCTCGAACGGACGGGTCGGCATCTCGTTCGCGTCGGGCTGGCACCCCAACGACTTCGTGCTGCGCCCCGAGAACTTCAAGGACGCCAAGGCCGCGATGATCCGCGACATCGACGTCGTGCGTCGCCTCTGGCGCGGCGAGACGATCGAGTTCGAGGGCCCGAAGGGCGCGGTGCCGGTGCGCACGCTGCCGCGTCCGGTGCAGGCCGAGCTGCCGATCTGGGTGACGGCCGCCGGCAACCCCGAGACCTTCGCCGCCGCCGCGCGCATGGGCGCCGGCATCCTCACGCACCTGCTCGGACAGAGCGTCGACGAGGTGCGCGAGAAGGTCGCGGCGTATCGCGCGGCCTGGAAGGAGGCGGGGCACGCCGGCGAGGGGCACGTGACCCTGATGCTGCACACCTTCATCGGCGACGACGAGGCGACGGTGAAAGAGACCGCGCGCGAGCCCATGAAGGACTACCTGCGCAGCTCGATGAACCTGATCGCCGCGCACGCGTGGAGCTTCCCCGCGTTCAAGCGCGTCGCGAAGGAGGGCGCGAAGTTCGAGGACAACTTCAGCTCGCTCTCCTCCGAGGACACCGAGGCGCTGCTCGACCACTCGTTCGAGCGCTACTACGAGAGCAGCGGTCTCTTCGGAACGCCCGAGAGCGCGATGAAGATGGTCGATCGCTGCAAGGCGATCGGCGTCGACGAGATCGCGTGCCTGATCGACTACGGGATCGACAGCGACACCGTGCTCGCGCACCTCGATCACCTCAACCGGCTGCGCCTCGCGGCCGAGCCGAAGGCGCGCGTCGAGGAGGACGACTGGTCGATCGCCGCGCAGATCGCGCGTCACCGCGTCACGCACCTGCAGTGCACGCCGAGCATGCTGCGCATGCTGCTCACCAACGACGAGGCACGCGCGGCGCTCTCGCACGTGAAGCACCTCTTCGTCGGGGGCGAGGCGCTGCCCGGGACGCTCGTCGCCGAGGTGGCGCAGGCGACCCGCGCGACGCTGACGAACATGTACGGGCCGACGGAGACGACGATCTGGTCCTCGACCGAGCTCGCGACGGCGGGCGAGGGCACGGTCTCGATCGGTCGCCCGATCGCGAACACGCAGCTCTACGTGCTCGACGCCTCGCGACAGCCGGTGCCGATCGGCGCGCCGGGCGAGCTCTGGATCGGCGGCGCCGGCGTCGCGCGCGGCTACTGGAACCGCCCCGACCTCACCGAGGAGCGCTTCGTCCCCGATCCCTTCGCGAAAGGATCGGCGGCCGGCGGCGCGCGCATGTACCGCACCGGCGATCTCGTGCGCTGGATGAGCGACGGGCGCATCGACTTCCTGGGGCGCGTCGATCACCAGGTGAAGATCCGCGGCTATCGCATCGAGCTCGGCGAGATCGAGACGCGCCTGGGCAGCCACGACGACGTGCGCGAGGTCGTCGTGATCGCGCGCGAGGACGCGCCCGGCGACAAGAGGCTCGCTGCCTACTACACCGCCGCCAGCGGCCGCACGCCCGACCCCGAGAAGCTCCGCGCGCACCTGCGCGAGACGCTGCCCGAGTTCATGGTGCCCTCGCACTTCGTCGAGCTCGCGCGCTTCCCGCTGACGCCCAACGCGAAGATCGATCGCAAGCAGCTCCCGCGCCCCGACGAGAGCGCGGGCCGCGCGACGAAGGCGGACTTCGTCGCGGCCGCGAGCGACATCGAGAAGCAGATCGCCGACATCTGGATGCGCATCCTCGGCCTCTCCAAGGTCGGCACCCAGGACAACTTCTTCGAGCTCGGCGGGCACTCGCTGCTCGCGGTGCAGGCGCACCGCGAGATCAAGCAGGCGACCGGCAAGCCGCTGACGATCACCGACATCTTCCGGTTCCCGACGATCGCCGCGCTCGCGAGCTATCTCGGCGGAGAGGGCGGCGAGAGCGGCGCCGACCTCGGTCGCACCGCCGACCGCGCGGCCGCGCGGCGCGAGATGATGAACCGGCGCACCCAGGTTCGTCGGCGGTGAAGCACGATTCGGTGTCGCCGTCTCGTCGGCCGCGACACCGTGCTTACGATCTCTTGTGCTGTGAGAGAGATCGACCCACACGATCCCGCGTCCGCGCCTCCGCTGGACCGATTCGGAAACTGGCGTAAAACTCGGCCCGCAGCTGCGCTTCCACCAAGCGACCCAGCCGCTCCGACGTACATGGCGACGCAGAACGACTCGGGTGACGGGCTCGACGACGGCGAGGGCCAGAAAAAGGGCCGTCCCGGCAAGCCGATCGAGCCGGCACGGGTGCTGCGCGCCGTGCGGCGCGGGCGCTGGTGGCTGCTGACGGCCGCGGCGATCGGCGTGATCGCCGGCGTGATCATCGCGAAGTTCGTGATGAAGCACACCTACGAGGCGAGCGCGTCGCTGCGCTTCGAGGGCGTCGCCGGCCTCGACGACGAGAGCGCGGACGACCTGCGCGACTCGCGACGCGATCTGCCGTCGCGCCTCGAGTCGCTGCGCCGCCAAGAGGTGCTGCGCGAGGTCCGCTCGCAGATGGCCATGGACGGCGTCTCGCTGAACGCGATGCAGAACCTCTTCGACAACGCGCAGGACGCGGAGTCGGGGCTGGTCTCGATCACGGCGCGCAGCGACTCGACCGACGGCGCAGCGACGTTCGCGAATACGATCGTCGACGTGTTCATGGCGCACGAGCGCGGCCGCCGACGCCTCGAGATCGAGAACGCGATCGCTCACCTCACCGAGCGCGCGCGAGCCGCCGAGGCGGAGCTGACGGCGTCGCGCGCGCGGTACGATGCGTTCCGCACCCAGCACGGCGTCACCGACCTCACGACCGAGCAGGAGGCCGCGCTCGCGCAGGCCGCGGAGCTGCGCGCCGAGGCGGATCTCGCGGTGGCCGACATCGCGTCGCTCGAGGCGCGGGTGCGCGAGCTCCGCGACGAGGTGCGGCGCCAGCCGCGGATGCAGGTGGTCGCGTCGTCGTCGGAGTCGGTCGACCAGTCGGAGCTCGCGCGCGCCGAGGCGCACGCGCAGCAGCTGCGCGGTCAGCTCTCCGAGGATCATCCGCGCCGCCAGGTGGCGGAGCGTCAGGTCCGGGCGCTGCGTCAGCGCGTCTCGTCGGGCGGGGGCACGAGGGTCGGCTCGACGTCGATGGGCACGAGCACGGCGCACGAGTCCGCGGCGACCGCGCTCGCCACCGCCTCGGCCGATCTCGAGGGCACGCGCCAGCGCTCGGTGCAGCTGCAACGCCTCGCGCAGGAGGCCCAGCAGCGGGTCGCCAGCTTCTCGGCGATCGAGGGCGACGCCGCGGCGCTGCTCGCCGACGTGACCGTCAAGCAGACCCTGCTCAACAACCTCGAGAACAACCGCGCACGCCTGACCAACATGCTCGAGAACCCCGACGCGGGGTTCCGCGTGATCGCGCGCGCGGTCGAGCCCGAGACGGCGGTCCCGAGCCGGCGCAAGTACTACGTCGCGGCCGGTCTGCCGGCCGGGCTCGTGCTGCTGGTGCTCGCGTTCCTGCTCTTCCGTGAGCTGAAGGGGCTCCGGCTCCACACCGCGTCGGAGATCGCGTACTGGGGCAACGGCGCGGTCGTCGGGACCACGACGTGGCCGCGCGACGCCAAGGCCGCGGGCGACCTCGTCGCCGATCTCGACGACTACGTGCCGGAGGCCACGGGCACGGTGCTGATCGTCGGCGCGAGCGAGCACGAGACGCCGCTCGCGAGCGAGCTCGCGAAGCAGCTCTCGAGCGACTGGACCGAGACGACGATGCTCGAGATGACGAGCGGTCGCGACACCCACGTCGACGAGGTCCGCCGCTCGCTCCTGCCGCCCTCCGCCGGCGCGTCGTCGTACGGCGGCGGCAGCGGCGTGCTGACGAGCGCGGAGTTCGACGCGGCGCCGACGCAGGTGCAGAAGAACGCGATCGAGCTCCTCGGCCCGCCGACGCTCGTCAGCTCGGGAGCGCCCTATGGCGTGCTCTCGTCGACGCCGGTCCCGACGGGCGGCGGCGAGCGCCTGATCGCGACCGCGTGGGAGGGCCCGCTCTCGGGTCAGCAGCTCCGTCGCGCCGCGCGGCTCGCCGATCGCGTGCTCGTGGTGGTCCCCTCGGGCGCGATCACCGCGCCGCAGCTCGCCGACGTGGGAACGCGGCTCGGCCGCAAGGACGGCGTCGGGTACGTGGTCGTCGGCATCGCCGAGGAGTACGCGACGCTGCCCGATCGCGCGGGCCCGATCGACGAGTTCTGGAACGCGACCGCCGCCGAGCGGAAATGATCGTCGCGCTCCGAGCGCTCGCGCGTCGCGCCCGGTGGCGCGCGGGTGTGCACCGCAGCGGGCAGACGAAGAAGAAGATCCTCGCGATCTCGTCGGGTGGCGGGCACTGGATCGAGCTGATGCGCCTGCGGCCGGCGTTCGACGGCCACGAGGTCGTGTACGTGACGGTCGCCGAGACGTACCGATCGCACGTTCCGGGCGCCCGCCTGCGGGTGATCGACGACGTCACGCGGTGGGATCGCGCAGGCTTGGTGCGGTGCGCGGCGCAGGTGCTGCGCGTGCTGGTCGCCGAGCGCCCCGACGTCGTGATCTCGACCGGTGCCCTGCCTGGCTTCTTCGGCGTCGTGCTCGCGAAGCTGCTCGGCTGTCGCACGATCTGGCTCGACAGCATCGCGAACGTCGAGGAGCTCTCGATGTCGGGCGGCAAGGTCGGCCCCTTCGCGGATCTCTGGCTGACGCAGTGGCGCGAGCTCGAGCGCGCCGGCGGGCCCGTGTACGAGGGCGCGATCCTGTGACGATCTTCGTGACGGTGGGCGCGCAGATGCCCTTCGATCGAATGGTGAAGGCCGTCGACGAGTGGGCACGCGCGCGCCGCCGCGACGACGTGTTCGCGCAGATCGGGCCCGCGCAGTACGTGCCGGCCCACGTGAAGTGGACGAACTTCCTCGAGCCGCCCGAGTTCGCGCTGCGCTGTCGCGACGCGCGCGTGATCGTCGCGCACGCCGGCACCGGCTCGATCCTCCAGGCGCTCGAGCTCGGCAAGCCGATCCTCGTGATGCCGCGCCGCGCCGCCCTGCGCGAGACGCGCAACGATCACCAGGTCGCGACCGCCGAGCGCTTCCAGTCGCTGGGGCGGATCCCGGTCGCGTGGGACGAGAAGGATCTCGCGAGCCAGCTCGACGGCATCGACGCGCTCGTCTCCGAGCGGCAGGTCGGCCCGCACGCGAGCCCGCAGCTGATCGCGCGCATCCGCCGGTTCCTCGACGAGTAGAGCACGACCGGGCAGCGCTCCGCGGGCGATGGCACGCGTGCTGCTGTTGTCCTCGTGCATGGAAACCAGCTCACGAGACTCCTCGGCGAACGCGGCTGGATCCGCGACCGCCCGCGTTCCCGCCCGCCTCGCCGGCGCTGCCGCAGCCCTCGCGGTGTCGCTGATCGCCCCGGCGAGCGCCTGGGCCCAGAAGGCCGACGGCCTCGGAGCCGAGCGCGCGCTCGGCGCAGTGTCGTACTTCGCCGCGTGGCTGATCGGCACGATCGCGCTCCTGGCGATCGCGGCGCTCGCCGTCTGGCTCGTGCCCGAAGAGCACGCGCAGCGCATCGCCGAGAGCGCGAAGCGTCAGCCGCGGCGCTGGGTCGGGCTCTCGCTGCTTTTCGGCGTCGGCGTGCCGCTGACGATCTTCGTCCTCGCGGCGACGATCCTCGCGCTTCCGCTCGCGATCGCCAGCGCGATCCTGGCGGTGCCGCTGGCGACGATCGGCTACGTGACCAGCGGCTGGCTGATCGGCCGCGCGCTGTCCGACTGGCGGATGCGGCCCGCGATCGAGCTGCGGGATCGCCTGATGTGGACGCTGATCGGCGTCGGCATCCTGCGCGTCGTCTCGCTGGTCCCGGTGCTCGACTTCTTCGTGCTCGTGGCGGCGTGCTCGCTCGGCGCCGGAGCGATCCTCACGGCCTACGATCGCTCGCGAGGAACGCGCGCCACCCCGCGTCGGCGCCGCCGCGCGGAGGAGGACGACGTGCTCCGCTCCCCGATCGTCCACGTGCCCAGCGGCGCAGCGGGATGAGAGACTCTCGCTAGCACCGATCGATCGCGTCGCTACTCCGCGGCGGCGCGATCGTCGGTGCTCTCGCCGGAGCGCGCGGGCGGCGGCTCTGCCTCGATCTCCTCGCGCACCCGCTGCAGGCGCCAGAGGTTCCGATCGATCACCTTCCACGAGTCCATCGCGCCCTGGGTGAGCAGGCGGAACATCCAGAACGCGTCGCCGCTCTCGACCTTCACGCGGGGCAGCGACACGAGCTCGGACGACGCGCCCGAGCTGGAGGCGCGGATGGCACCTTGCTGGCGGATGGCACCTTGCTGGCGGATGGCACCTTGCTGGCGGATGGCACCGTGCTGCGAGTGGAACGCGATCTCGTAGCCGGCGTCCATCAGCGCGCGGTCGGTGTCCGGCGAGAAGTCGCCGTGCGTGCCGAACGGATACGCGAACGAGATCACCTTCTGACCGAGCTCGGACTCGAGCTGCTCGCGCGAGCGACGCGCCTCGTCGCGCACCGTGTCGATCGAGAGCTGGCCCATCGAGCGATGCGAGTACGCGTGACTGCCGATCGCGAGGCCCGCCTTCGTGCACGATCGCAGCTCGTCCCACGTCATGTAGGGCTCGGGCAGCCCGAGCCGCCCCGCGCCGATCAGGCTCGACGTGATGAACGCGACCGCGGGGATCCGATGCTTCTGCAGGATCGGGAGCGCGAGCTCGAGCGTGCTGACGCAGCCGTCGTCGATCGTCACCAGCACCGCGCCGTCGGGCAGCGCGCGCCGGCCGCGCACGAACTCGACGACGTCCTCGAGCGACACCGCGAGCCCCTCGGCCGACAGCCACGCCATCTGCAGCTCGAAGTCGTCCGGCGAGACGCAGAACGCGTCGCGCGGCTCGCGCCCGAAGCGGTGGTAGGTCAGCGCGCGCACGCGCGGCCCCGGCGACACGAGCTTCGCGGCGCGCACCGCGCCCGAGCCCCACGTCC
>JALYRN010000161.1 GCA_030855295.1 Myxococcota bacterium
CTCCGAGCGGGTGCGCGGTGCCGTTCGACGAGTGGCCGCAGGCGCTCTCGCCGGCGCGCGGCTACGTGCAGCACGCGAACAACGATCCCGCGGCGATCACCGTCGACAACGATCTCTTCGACGAGCCGCACTACATCGGCGGGCCCTGGCTCGAAGGCTATCGCGCGTCGCGCATCGAGGATCGGCTCGAGGCCGCGATCGCCGCGGATCGCGCCACGATCGCGGAGATGCAGGCGATCCAGGGCGATCACCACTCGAACCTCGGCGAGGACTGGGTGCCGATCCTGCTCGCGGAGATCGAGCACGCGCGCACGGTCGCGGCCGGCGCGCCCGCGGACGGCACCAGCGACGCGCGCATCGCAGCGGCGTTCACCGCGGAGCGCGCGGCGATCGAGGACGTCGAGGCGCGGCTCGTCGCGTGGCGCGAGGCCGGCTATCCGACGCCGTCGGGCGTGGAGACGTTCTACTCGGCGCCCGCCGCCGGCGATGCGCCGAGCGCGATCGCGACGACGATCTTCGCGACGTGGTTCCCGCGCTTCGTGCGCGGCACCATGGACGACGAGGGCATCCCCGGCGGGCTCTCACCGGCGGTGACCGGCGACACCTTCCGCATGCAGACGATCGATCTGCTGGTGCGCGGGCGCGGCGCGGGCAACCCGCTCTCGCTCGGCAGCTGGGACGCGACGCGCGAGGAGTCGGTGTTCTTCGACGATCTCTCGACGCCGGCGCTGACCGAGACGAGCCACGAGATCGCGATCCGCTCGCTCGGCGAGGCGCTCGCGTTCCTGCGCAGCGAGCCGACCGCGCCGGGCCAGGGCGGCTTCGGGTCGAGCGATCCCAGCGCGTGGATCTGGGGGCTGCGCCACGGTGTGCGCTTCGACTCGCTGCTCGCGGGCTTCCTCGGGGACGATCCGATGTTCTCGGTGTTCGTCGACAGCTTCTCGATCACCCCCGAGCTCCTGCCGCTCGCGGAGGATCTCGCGGCGGGCGATCCGCGCGCGGGGCTGACGTTCTTCCCGCGGCCCGGCGATCAGTTCGACATCGACGCGGCGAACCCCGGCATGTCGGGAGAGCGCTTCACGCACGGCAGCGGACCGGTGTTCCGCATGGTGATCGCGCTCGGCCCCGACGGCGTCGAGGGACACAACATCCTGCCCGGCGGGCAGTCGGGGCTGAACAACAGCGAGCACTTCGCCGATCAGGTGCGGCTCTGGCTCGGCAACGAGACGGTGCCGATGCGCTTCACGGTCGAGGACGTCGTCGCGGGCGGTGAGGGCCGCGAGGTCTTCGTGCCGAGCGCAGCCGCCGCGCCCTGATCGCGGCTCACGCGGCGTCGGGCGGTCCCTCGCTCCAGCCCTCGGTCTCGGCGACGCTGGGCGTCGCGTGGCGCGCGCGAGGCGCGAGGTGGGAGGGGTGCGCGCCCTCGCCGCCGCCGCGGATCGCGCGCAGTGAAGGGCGCGAGCTGCTGAGCGTCGACTCGAGCCGAGACGTGCGCGCGAGGCGACGTCCGGTGTGCGCGGGGGCGGTCGCGTCGGAGGAGCCGGCGTCTCCCGGGTCGCCGGCGGCGTCGGGCGTCGGCGGCCCCTCGCTCAGCCGGCGGCAGTGGGCGCGAGCGTCGTGCAACACGCCCTGCTCGTGCGCGAGCCGCGCCCGCAGGGTCTCGAGCTCGCGGTCGAGCCGGTCGAGCTCAGCATGGATGTCGTCGCTGGCGGGCGGAGTCAGGGGGGTGTTCACGGCGCCGAAGAACAGCAACCGCGATGCCACTCGAACGTCGAATGATCGTGCGGATGCATACATGCACGCCTACGCACGAGCGCCACGCTTCCGCGGGCAAGGTGAGCGCGAGCGCCACAGATGGCTACGCACCGATGACGTCGATCCGCTCCGACGCGATCACTTCCACTCCTGCGCGAGACAGACCGCGCACACCCTCGATGAGGAGCGCGTATCTCGCCTCCTTCGTGAGACCGCGTACGTATCTCTGATAGAGCTGCTGTGCGACGACCGCGAGCTTGAAGAGCGCGAACGTGAAGTAGAACGGCAGGTGCGTGACGGTGCGGCCGCTGCGCGCCTGGTAGCGCGAGACGATCTCCGTGCGCGTGAGGTTGCCCGGCAGGTTGGTCGGGCCGAAGCGCATCGCCTGCATCAACGGCGGATCCGTCGGCTCGATCCAGTAGCCGAGCGTGCAGCCGAGATCCATCAGCGGATCGCCGAGCGTCGCCATCTCCCAGTCGAGCACGCCGACCACGCCCGACAGATCGGGCGCGAGCACGACGTTGTCGTACTTGAAGTCGTTGTGGATCAGCGTGCCACCGCTCTCGGGCGGCATGTGCGCCGCGAGCCACACGGCGACCTCCTCGAATTCCGGGACCTCGTCGGTCTGCGCCTTCCGATAGCGCTCGGTCCAGCCGCGCACCTGGCGCTCGATGTAGCCCTGCGCCTTGCCGAGCTCGGCGAGCCCGGCGGCCTCGAGATCGATCGCGTGGATCTCGACGAGCGTGTCGACCAGCTGCTCGCTGAGCGCGCGCATGCGCTCGGGGCCGAGCTCGAGGCCCGGCGGCGTCTTCGCGCGCAGGATCACGCCGGGGATGCGCTCCATCACGTAGAACGGCGCGCCGAGGATCGACTCGTCCTCGCAGAACGCGATCGTGCGCGGCGCCTTCGGCCAGACCGCGTGCAGGCGCGACAGGATGCGATGCTCGCGCGACATGTCGTGCGCCGAGGCGATCTTCACGCCCGCGGGCGGACGCCGCAGCACGATCTCGCGATCGCCCGCGCGCAGCAGATACGTCAGGTTGGAGTACCCGCGCGGGAACTGCAGCACCTCGAGCGCGCCGGCGATTCCCTGCGCCTCGAGCCAAACACGCAGCCTCTCGAGATCGAGCTCCGCGCCTTCGCGCACCTGCACGGCCTGATCGAGGTGGTCGGTCATCGTCGCTCCTCAGCTCTTCTTCGAGGCCATGCCGTGGCGCGCGAGGATGCGCTTGGCGAGCGAGGCCTTGTGGACCTCGTCGGGGCCGTCGTAGATGCGGGCGGCGCGCTCGTGTCGCCACCACGCGGCGATCGGCGTGTCGTCGGTCATGCCGAGCGCGCCGTGGATCTGGAGCGCGCGATCGAGCACCTGCTGCAGCACGTTGGCGACGTGGAACTTGATCATCGAGACGTGCTCGCGCGCCTCGTGCGCGGAGGTGGCGTCGATGCGCTCGGCGCAGTCGATCACGAGCAGGCGCGCGGCGTGGATCTCGGCGGCGCTCTCGGCGATCCAGAACTGCACCTGCTGCTGGGTGCCGAGCGGCTTGCCGGGGGAGAGCTCGCGGGTCGCGGCGCGCTCGCACATCAGCCCGAAGACGCGATCGCAGATGCCGATCCAGCGCATGCAGTGGTGGATGCGGCCGGGCCCGAGGCGCTCCTGCGCGAGCAGGAAGCCCGCGCCTTCGGGGCCGAGCAGGTTCTCCGTCGGCACGCGCACGTTCTCGAGCACGACCTCGGAGTGCGACGGATGATCGGCGCCCGGATCGCCCATCACCGAGATGTTGCGGACGATGCGGAAGCCGGGCGTGTCGGTCGGCACGATGATCTGCGAGGCGCGCCCGTGCAGCGGCGCGTCGGGATCGGTCACCGCCATCACGATGCAGAACGACGCGCCGTCGGCGCCGGTCGTGAACCACTTGTGCCCGTCGATGACGTACGAGTCGCCGTCGCGGCGCGCGATCGTGCTCATCCACACCGGGTTCGAGCCGGCGTGCTCGGGCTCGGTCATGCCGAAGCACGAGCGGATGTCACCGCGGGTCAGCGGCGCGAGGAAGCGCTCTTTCTGCGCGTGCGAGCCGTGCGAGATCAGCAGCTCCATGTTGCCGACGTCGGGCGCCTGGCAGTTGAAGCAGTAGTGCGCGACGAGCGAGCGACCGAGCGCCTCGCTGACGTACGCGTACTCGAGCAGCGAGAGCCCGAGCCCGCCGTGCTCGGCCGGCAGGAACGGCGCCCAGAGCTTCGCCGCCTTCACCTCTTCGCGGATCGCGCGGAGCTCGGGGAGGATCGCCATCCACCCCTTCGCGAGCAGCTCGGTCTCGAGCGGGATGATGCGTCGATCGACGAACGCGCGGGTGCGCGCGACGACGTCCTGGGCGCGCGGAGAGAGCGGGATGGGCATCGGGCGCGAGGATAGCGCGTCGCTCCGAGGAGGGCGCGCGCGCTCGAGCTACTCGACGAGCGTCGGCGTGCAGAACGCGGTGATGTTGCAGTACGGCTCGAGGCACGAGCCCGGCCCCTCTGCCATGCGCAGGAAGAACTGCCCGATGCGCGTGCCGCAGTCGATCGTCGGTCCGGTCGTCGATCCGTCGGGCTTCGAGACGCCGACCGAGAGGTCGATGCCGACGCGCATGCCGCTCGCCAGCGACCAGCTCGCGAGGCGGAGGTCGGCCGCGCTCACGAACGCCTCGAGGGCATAGCCACCAGGCCGACCGACCGCGACGAATCCATCGGGGCGCCAGGGACCGCCGAGCATCGTGTCGACGTAGAGCTCGCCGTAGGTCGACGTGCCCGTCTCCGAGCTCGGTGAGGCAGCGAGGAGCTGGACCGTGCCGGGCTCGTCGTACGCCGGGGGCGCCGTCGCGATGCCGTCGTCGTCGACGTAGATCTCGACCGAGTCGCCGCAGAACGTCGCAGCGGGAGCGATCGCGGGATGGAGGCCGACGTCGTCGACCTCGACATAGAAGTAGAGCCCGTCGGTGCGCCAGGCGATCGTCGCGCGCGCGCGGATGTCGGCGGGGATCCCGACGCGCGTCTCGGTCCAGCCGACCGGCGTGATCGGGTGCAGGGTCAGCGCACCGTCGAGCGCACCGTCGAGCACGGGCGCGACGGTGAGCGCGGGCAGCACGTCGCAGAGCGGCCGAGGTGGGCCGGCGTCGGGCGCGCCCGAGTCGAGCGTGCCTGCGTCGAGATCGCCTGCGTCGGACGCGCCCGCGTCGGACGCGCCCGAGTCGGATGCACCGCCGTCCATCGCCGCGGCGTCGACCAGGTCAGCATCGATCACGGATGCGTCGAGCGCCGCGCCATCCACCGGATCGAAGCCGATGCGCCCGCAGCCCACGACCACCAACACGAGCGCCATGAGGGCGCCCTCGCGCGCACGAGCAGACGTCGTCTCAGTCATCACATCTCGCAACATCTGGATGCGTCGACCCCGTCGGCTCGTGCCTGTGCGTCGGCCGGGGCAGCGGCCTCGCGATCACAATCGTACCCCGATCACGGGTCGCCGATCCTCCGCGTTGCACCGAGCGCGCGCACGATGCGCGCTGATGCGGCGCTCGGAGCAGCGAGCCGCCCTCACGCCTCCGACGCCGACCCTGCCGCGACATGAGCCCGCAGCGCGGCGAAATCGTCGCGACGCAGCTCGAACTCGGGCAGCCTCGCATCGTGGCCCGCGGTCTCCCAGGCGGAGTCCGGGAAGAGCGTGCCCACGAGGTGATCGCCGCTGAGATGCCGGAGCTGGAACCCTGGACGCACCGACGGACCGCCGGCGCTGGCCGGGCGCGGGAGCGTGTAGTTGATGCGGGTGATCTCCAGGCTCCCGTCCGACGTATCTCCGCACGTGCTTCCCTCGGGCGACACGATGCGCGCCCGCGCATCGAACAGCTCGAGCCGATAGCGGAGCGATCGAGCACGCGTGAGGATCCAGACGATCCCGACCGCCAGACCCAGCGCGATGCCGCCGCCCGCGGCGATCGCCAGCGACGGCGCGATGCGCTCGGAGACCACGAACCTCGCGCCACCCACGATCGCGAGGGCCGACGTGATCGTCCACGCGCCGAGCAGGAGCGCGGCGCGGCGCGCGTCGAACGCGAACAGGGGCACGACTCGCACCGGCGGAGGTTCGTCGACAGGAGGCGCCATCACGCCGGATCGTATCGCCGCGAGGACGGCTCACGCCACCGCGCGGCGCGCGTGGGCTCGACCGACGCTCCCGTCGTCGCTCGCGACCTCCGAAAGGCCGGCGGAGCCGTGGCGAGAGCGACCCGTTGGCCTCGAAGGCGCGCGGCGATCGCGCTCAGCGCTCGAGAGGCTGCCGTCAGTCACCGGCGATCTCGACCGTACCCGTGAGCCAGACGCGCACGCGATGAACCGATCCCGGCGCGAACCGGGCCAGCTCCGCGGCGCTCGCCGCGTGGTACTCGACCAGCGAGCCGGAGGCGTCCTCGGGATCGCGGAAACGCACGAGGTACTCGGTCTCGCGGTGCTCGCGCTCTCGTTCGCCGGCGCCGAGCGCGCGCCCGAGCGCGACCTCGTCGTCCGCCGGCCAGCGCGGAGAGAGGTCGTCGCCGCGCGCGGCGATCACTCGGTCCTCGCCCCAGTCCCAGAGGTGATAGGCGAACCACGGCGCGTAGACGGGCTCGCTCCGGTAGACCGGCACCTCGCGCGTGCGCGTCTCGGGGCAGTAGCGCGTCGTGCACGACTGACCGCCTCCGCTGCACGACTCGGTGCACGTCGCGAAGCCGTTGCCATCGTCGGAGCACGTCTCGGAGCACGTCTCGGCGACGTACTCGCAGTCTTCTCCGCAGGCGACGTCCTCGGTGTACGTCTCGGTCTCGTAGTGATCGAGGACGTCGACGTCGTGGTGGTGACGCTCGCCGCGCGGCGCGCGATCGAGCGCGGTGGCGGGGATCTGCTCGGCGAAGCCTTCGCGCTCCCAGATGCGATAGCGATCGACGTGGACACGCTGCTCCCAGTGGACGTTCGCCACGGTCCCGTCGAAGGTGCGCGGCATCAACAGCCACGCGGTACCGGCGAGCGCGAGCGCTGCCGTGACCGCGAGCGCGACTCGGACCGGGCGGGGAACGCGGCGCACCACTGCCCGCAGCCGTGCGCTCGCGCGCGCCGCCGCGGTGGGCGCGGACGGCTGCGGGCGCGGGATCGGGCGTCCCTCCGAGTGCGAGGCACCGCACTGCGCGCACTCACCCGCCGGCGCGCGCTGGTGGCTGCCACAATACGCGCACTCCCAGTTCGGCCCCGCGGACGCCATGCGCAGCAGCGCCGCATCGGTCACCGTCGCGGCCGAGCGCGTGGCGCCGGGCATCTGGTAGCGCTCGGTCGCGTCCTTCGCGTTGCCGCATGACGCGCACACCACGTCGCGCCCTCGGTTGGTGTGCGAGCACGAGCTGCACGGCCACGTCAGCTCGATCTTCCTCCGTCGCCGGGCCACGCGCGAAGGGTACGTCAGAGCACGCACGGCCGGTGATCGAGCCCCCGCGGAAGGGCGCGGCCGCGTGCTGAAGTGAAGCTGCGAGCGCGTGAACGCGCGCTCGCTCTCGCTCACACGCTGGTGATCAGGTCGTCGCGGTCGAGGTGCCCGATCGCGTTGAAGCCCATGAGGGTCGGGCCGCGGGTGCCGATGTGGATCTCGGTGAGGCTCGCGTTCCGCACGGCCCAGCAGAGGTCGAGGGTGCGCGCCTCGTCGAGGCCGAGCACGGATCCGACGCACGCGCCGATCGCGCCGCCGCTCGTGAACGCGAGCACCGTTCCGCTGCGCTCCGCGGCGGCCTCGAGCACGCCGCGCACGCGCGCGCGGAAGTCGATCCAGGGCTCGACCTCGTCGTGGTTCACCTCGCCGCGCGACCACGCGAGCATCAGGACGCGGAACATGCGCATCCAGTGCTTGGTGGGGTCGCTCGGGGCCCCGGCGGAGACGGCCGAGAACGCGGCGCGCGCGAGCTCGCCGATCTCGTCTTCGCGCGCGCCGAGCTCCGCGCCGAGGTGGTGGACGAGCTGAATGCCGTGGTGCTCGTCGAGGGCCTCGGTGGGCTCGGGGTCGGGCCAGCTCGCGCCATCCGCCTGCGCGGTCCGCAGCGCCTCTTCGTACGTGTGGCGATGCCGCCTCCGCGGCCCCACCAGCACGTGCGAGGGCTCGCGCGCCCAGCGCGCCAGGGAGGGTCCGACGCGGCGCGACTGCTCGCGCCCGAGCTCCGACAGGTGATCGTAGTCGCCGGTGAACGCCGACGCCTGGCCGTGCCGCACGAGGATCAATCGCACCGTCATCCGAGAAGCCTCGCTCCACCGCGCGCGCCCTGACGCGCGACCGGCACAAAGTGATCTGCAGCGCGGCGCGGCGCCATGTCGATCGCTCCGCTATGCTGCCGCCCCCCGAACATGAACGAGCCCATCGAGCGCTGCGCGACCTGCGGCAAGTCGACCGCGATCTGCGTGTGTGATCGCATCGTCGCGATGCCGACCAAGATCCGCGTGCTCGTGCTGCGGCACCCGCAGGAGGACGACGCCTCGCTCGGCACCGCGCCGCTGCTCGCGCTCTCGCTCCCGCGCGCGATCGTGAAGACCGGCCTGTCGTGGGCGTCGCTCGCGCACGCGCTCGGCGAGGAGGCGGACTCGGTGCGCTGGGCGGTGATCTATCCCGGCAAGGTCGACGAGAGCGTCTCGGCCGAGGCGCAGCAGCGGCCGGTGCTGGTGCTCGATCGCAAGGGCCGCCTCCGCGAGAAGGGCGCGCGGACGCTCGCGGGCGTGGTCGTGCTCGACGGAACGTGGAGCCAGGCGAAGGCGCTGTGGTGGCGCAACCCGTGGCTGCTCAAGCTGAACCGCATCGCGCTGCGGCCGACCGAGCCGTCGATCTACGGGCGCGCGCGACGCGAGCCGCGACGCGAGTACGTCTCGACCCTCGAGGCCGTCGCCGAGGTCCTCCCCGCGCTCGGCGAGAGCGAGGAGGTCCGCGCCCAGCTCCGCAAGCTGATGCGCACGATGATCCAGCGCGCGCGCGACGCGAAGTCGCTCTGATTTCTGAGCGCCCACCGCGGCGCGGCGCGACGCTATACTCCGCGTCGAGTGTCCGATCTCGAACGTCTCGAGCGGCTTCGTGGCGTGCAGGTCGCGGCGTCGATCCTCGAGTCGGCCTTCGGGCTGCAGCTGACGATCGTCGGGCCCGAGGGCCCGCTCGCGCATCGGCGCGGCGGCGTGATGAGCGGCTCGTCCGAGGTCTGCCGCACCGCGCTCTTCGCGCGCGAGGGCTTCGATCGCTGCGACGCGTTCTATCGCGAGATCGCGCGCGGCTCGGGCGAGCGCGCGATGCCGTGCCATCTCGGGCTCGCGGCGATCGCGATCCCGATCGAGGTGCAGGGCGAGACCATCGCGCACGTGGTCGCCTCGGGATTCCTCGCGACGAACATCGCGGGCTGTGCGCCGCCGGATCCCGCGACCCTCGCCACCGCGCTGCGCGCGCTCGATCCCTCGCTCCACGATCCCGGCGAGCCGGTGCGCCGCCTGCCGGTCGTGCGCGGAGACCGCGAGCAGACCGTGCGCGCCGTGCTGCGCGCGGCCGCCGAGGAGATCGCGACGCACGCCGAGGAGGAGCGACGGCGCCTCCACGGCAAGGCCGGCGCGCAGGCCGGGATGTGGGGCATCGTCGGCGCCTCGCCGCGCATGCGCGAGGTGTTCGAGATGATGCGGCGCGTCGCGAGCAGCGATGCGGCGGTGCTGATCACCGGTGAGAGCGGGACGGGCAAGGAGCTCGTCGCGCGCGCGCTGCACGAGCACGGTCCGCGCGCGCGCGGCGCGTTCGTCGCGCAGTCGTGCGGCGCGGTCGGCGACGACATCCTCGAGTCCGCTCTGTTCGGTCACGTGCGCGGCGCGTTCTCGGGCGCGTTCCGCGGCAGCGAGGGGCTCTTCGGCGCGGCGAACGGCGGCACGCTCTTCCTGGACGAGGTCGCGGAGATGTCGTCCGCGATGCAGGTGAAGCTCCTGCGCGTGCTCAGCGACGGAAGCTATCTGCCGGTCGGCGACACGCGCCCGCGCTCCGCGGACGTGCGCGTGATCGCGGCGACGCACCGCGACCTCGCGGCGATGGTGCAGCGCGGCGAGTTCCGTCAGGACCTCTACTACCGCCTGCACGTGATCCCGATCGAGGTGCCGGCGCTGCGCGATCGCGCCGGCGATCTGCCGCTGCTCGTCGAGCACTTCGTTTCCGAGTGCGCACGTGTGTCGCGCCAGCTCGAGTCCGCCGCCGTCCGGGGCTCGCCGTCGCGCGTGAGCGCGTCCGCGTGGCGCTGCATCGAGCGCTACGAGTGGCCCGGCAACGTGCGCGAGCTGCGCGCCGAGATCGAGCGCTGGACCATCACCGCCGCCGGCGAGAGCGAGATCGGCCCCGAGCACCTGTCGGCCGCGGTGCGCGAGGCGGGCGGCTACGCGGGGC
>JALYRN010000969.1 GCA_030855295.1 Myxococcota bacterium
CGCCTGCGGCACGTCGTCCGCGGTGCGCGCCGACGACGACGCGCCACCGCAGGCGCTCAGGACGAAGAGAGGCAGCGCGCAGAGCGCGAGACGCAGGGCGATCGTCATGCCCTGCTGTTACCACGTCCGCGCGCGGATGATGACCTCGGGCCTCGCGCTCACCGCGCGGGGGCCCCGACACGTCATCACTGGCTCTCGAGCAGGATCTTCTCCGGCTTGTGCGGGTGCACGCGGAGCGGCAGCTGCGTGCCGGGCTGCATCTGGACCATCAGGCCGGGCGGCATGAGCTGGCTGAACGACGCCTCGTACGGCGCGGCGCCGTCGCGCATCACGGTGACGCTCACTCGCATCATCGGGACGTCGTTGATCGTCGTGCCGGTCGGCGCGATGCCGCGCACGACACCGCGCGCGGAGATCCCGTGCTGCCGCAGGAACGCCGCCTCCTTCGCGCCGCGACGCAGCGCGAGCCCGATCGGCGTCATGACCAGGCCCGCGATGCCCGGACCGATCGCCGCGCCGATCGCCGCCCCGAGCGAGCCGATGATCGGTCCCGCCGTGAGCGGCCCGCCCGCATTCATCGCGAAGAGCACCGCGCTGCCGATCACCGCGCCCGCGATGCCGAGCGCGAGCACGATCAGCCCACCTCCGATCACCATCAGCAGCGTCCCGACGCCGCCGCCCGCACCGCTCTCCGCGACCTTCGCCGCCTGCTGCGTGTGCCCCTGCAACGCCGCCGGCAGGCTCTGGGGGCAGAGCTGGAGCTGCGGGTTCAGCCGCACGAATTCCTCGATCACCCGGCGCCCCACCGCGCTCTCGTTCTGCATGCGCGCGCGCAGCGCCGCGACCGCCGCTGCGGCGTCGCCCGAGCGCTCCAGCGCGTTCGCGCGCAGCACCGCGGCGATCGGATCGCGCGAGTCGGCGATCGGCACTTGATCGTCCACCGCGCCGAGCAGCGCGAGCACCGCGCGGAAGTCGTGGCGCGCGGTGTCGATGTACGCGCGGCACACGCGCCACGCGGAGTCGCTCTCGAGGTCGTCGCTGCGCGTGTCGCACGGCGCGATCCACCGCTCCGCCGCCGCCGCGTCGCCCTCCTTCGCCGCGGCGGTCGCGAGCAGACAGCGCACCACCTGCTTGTGCCGCGGCAGGAAGAGCGCATCGAGCGAGGTCTCGAGCAGCGCGCGACGACGCGGATCGTCCTTCTGCTCGACCAGGTAATTGTTCGCGATCAGCGTCAGGAAGTAGAGCCGCTCCGCGGCGTCGGGGCTGTGCGTCGCCTTCAGCTCCTTGCGCGTCGCCTGATAGACGAGGAAGCCCTCCTGCACCTTCGATGGGTCGAAGCTGCTGCCGCGCAGCAGGTACATCAGCGACTGCGGCGGCACCAGCGGGCGCCCGTCCTGCGAGCGGAGGCGCTGCATGCGCTCGTTCTCGTCGATCGGCACCGGCACCGCGGGCATGCCGAGCGTCGGCCGCTCGTCGCGCGTCGAGAGCACGTTCTGCGCGCGGCAGTAGCTGCACGTGATCGGCCCACCGTCGATCGGCGCCTCGAGCGGCGCGCCGCAGCTCTCGCAGAGCAGCACCCGGATCTCGGCCGTGAAGTTCGTTCGCCTCATCGCTGCCCCTTCTGCCTCGGCGCCGCGCGATGATAGCAGCGCACCCGATCACTTGCGCTCCATGCGCACGTCGTGAGCGCGTCAGCGCGAGGCGATCGCATCGCGCTCGGCACCCGAGCACGATGCCGCGCCGCGGAGCGCGTCGATCAGGAGCCGCTCCGCGATCGCACTCGGCGCGCACGCACCGCGCCGCGCCGTGTCTTCCGCGCCCTCGCAGTCGCGTATTTCGCGCGCCAGCGCTCGCTCGCGCATCTCGGCCTCCCGGGCGTACCACGCGGCGCCCAGCGCCGGCCTCAGCACCAGGTCGTCGCCCTCGAGCACGTACGGGTGCAGGACGACGAGCTCTGCGATCGCCTCGCTGGCGTCGTTCCGGATCGTGATCGCGCGCGGCCAGAGGAGCTCCGCGCGGCCGTCGCCATCGAGATCCTGGACGCCGAGCGCTCCGCCCGGCCCGCCCGCGAGACGCACGACCGGTCGCGGGAGCACGTCGCAGAAGCCGCGCGCCGGTCTGCTGACGAGCACCGCGATCCGCACCTCGTGCCCCGCCTCCGACGGATCGAGCACCGCGAGGACGATGCGCGCCGCTCCCGCGCGGCCGCTCTCGCAGCGATGGTTCGGCGGACATCCGCGCACGGGTCCCTCGAAGCACGGCGAGGGGCCCTCGGGATCCCAGAGGTCCTGCGGCGGGCTGGTCAGGGCCCGTCGTGCGCTCCCGGAGAACAGCGCGGCGCATCGCTGCTCGCGGCTCCCCGCGAGCAGCTCGAGGACGCTCGGCGCGCGAGACGGCTCGGCCTCGACCGCCACCGGCGCATCTGGGATCGGTCGCTCCTCCGACGCCTCGGCGCGCGCCGTCGGCTCGGCTGGCGCGAGCGGTCGATCCACTCGCGCTCCCGCGCTCGTCGCACAGCCCACGAGACAGACGACGAACGTGCTCACGACGGACCGGGACATGCGCGCCAGCCTGATGGCTGAGCGTCTCCGCGCCACCCGCCCTCGGTAAGACGTTCGTAAAAGGCGCGAGGCGAGACGCGCGGGAGTGATCGCCCCGCGGCGTGCGTATGAGTGTTCGTGATGGTGCCGCGTCGATGGCTGGTGGTGATCGCGGCCGCGCAGGCGGCGCTCGTCGCCACGATCGTGTTCCTCGCCGACACCGATCGGCTCGCGCCGCTCCTCACGGCGGTCCACGCGGTGCCGCTCGGCGACAAGCTCGGTCACGTCGTGCTGATGGGCACGCTCGCGCTGACGGTCGACCTCGCGCTCCACGCGCGCACGGTGACGGTCGCGCGGGTGCCGCTCCGCGTCGGAAGCATGGCCGTGCTCGCGGTCGTGGTGCTCGAGGAGCTCTCGCAGCGCTGGCTGCCCTCGCGCAATTTCGACCTCGGGGATCTCGCGGCCGACGTGATCGGCATCGCGATCGGCGGCGCGCTCGCGTCGCTCCTGCTCCGACGTCGCGCGTCACGCGCTGGCGCCGGCGCGGTCCCCGCGGCCTGAGC
>JALYRN010000970.1 GCA_030855295.1 Myxococcota bacterium
CGCCACCTCCGAAGGTCACGCCGTCGCCACCGCCCAGCTCGCCGCGGCCGGAGTCCACGCGCGGCGTCGTCCCCGCGTCGACGTCGGCGCCGCCGTCGCGCGCCATCGGAACGCCGCCGTCCTCCGCGCTGCAGGGATCGGTGCCGGACTCTTCCTCGTCGCGGTTGCGGATCCCGTCCTCGTCGCAGTCGCCGTTCGCCGCGTCCTCGATGAACGTCCCGTCGTACTTGAGGCACGCGATGCGGGGCGCGAACGGAAGCGCGGCGCAGTACGGATGGCAGTGACCGAAACCGTCCAAGCCATCCGCCGCACACTCCGTCGCGTCGGGGCACGAGAGCGACTCCATCCCGCCGCAGCAGAATCCGATGCTGTCGATCGGGACACAGTGCTCGTGCGGATCGGTGCTGGAGACGGGCTCGCACACGGAGCCCAGGTCGCAGTCGCCGTCATCGACACAGAGCGTGCGCGCGGGCTCGCAGGCGCCGCCGGGGGTGATGGTCCCGATCTCCGGCGCGCGCTCGCAGTGCGCCGGATCGAATTCGTTCACCTGACCGTCGCGATCGCAGTCGCCGCGCTCCCAGTCGACGAGGAGGTCCGGGCGCTCGGCCGTCGTGAAGCACTGCTCGACGGCACCGCTGTCCGGCGGGCACGGGCTGAAGTCCTCGGAGAGGCAGACCCGCACGTCGAAGAAGCGCATCACGATCGGTCGATCCGCCGGGCACGGGGACTTCTCCTCGCCGAGCATGCAGAAGAGCCCGTCGGTGGGCGCGCAGCGATCGGACCCGTCGGTGAACCTCCGGCAGGTCTCGCCGGGCGTGGTGCACGGCACGGTGTCGCAGTCGATCATCAGCGGCGCACAGATCGGCGGCCTGGTCGGATCGGGCTGGATCACCCTGCCCTGCGCGCTCGCCCCCGATGCGAGCCCCGCCAGCGCGCACGCGACGCCGACCGCCGCGACGCCGATGCGCTCGTACCGATGCGTACGCTCCATCGCCGCATCATAGGACGGACGCGCGGCACGCGCGGCGCCGGCTGTCGCGAAGGGGTCCGCCGAGCCGCGATGGGCGGTCCCGCGGCGGCTCGGCGAATCGCTCACTCACACGCGTAGGCGCTCGACCAGCGATCGCCCGGGTTGCCGAAGGGGCCCCACTCGATCCCGCTCCAGTCGATGTCGAACGAGCGGCTCGGCGCCGCGTCGGCGAAGGGATCGGGGCTGAAGCGCGACCCGAGCACGGCCCGGATCACCTCGGGATCGGTCTCGATGTACGAGCCGCCGAATTCGTGCGGCTGCACGGACCAGAGCGGGCCCGCGGCGGCGACGTCGATCGGCGAGGTGAAGAACGAGCCGACGTCGATCGAGAGCGCCGGCGACATCCGCGGCACCACGTGCATGCCGTCCGTGGAGAGCGCCTCGTGGATCGCGCGCGCGAGCGCATCGCTGTCGTCGAGCACGCGCGCCGGGAGCGCCGTCCAGTCGAGCACCGCATCGGAGACGCGGGCCGCGCTCCGGGCCGTGCGCGCCGCGTCGATCCCCCGCACGAAGATGCTCGCCGCCCGCGTGAGCCCCACGCGCGACGACGCGATCGAGTCGCTCTCGACCAGACGCAGGAAGCGCGCGTTCATCGTCGCGACCCACTCCTCCTCGCGCTCGAACGAGGACTGCCAGAGGATCGAGAGCGGCAGCTCGCCGTCGTAGCTCTGCAGCGCCTCGGTGCCCGCGGCGAGCGTCTCGAGCGTGGCCGCGAGCAGGTAGAGCTCGGGGGCCTGCACGCGCGTGGGCGTGCTCGCGAGGCCGCATCCACCCTCGATCGTCACGCCCTCATCCGCGTGGTCGGCGGCGAGCTCGAGCGCGCGGGCGACCCGGAGGAGGCGAGGACGCAGCGTCACCAGCACGGCCCGCGCATCGCCGAACGTCAGCGTCGCGTCGAAGGTCGACGTCAGCGCCGGGCCTCCTTCGCGCGCCGAGGGGTGCGGGAACGTCGCGCGGAACCACTCCTCGGTGCTCTCGCACGAGTCGCTCCGGCTCATGCGGTGCAGGAACCCGTTCTCGCCCCAGAGCAGGGCGGTGTCGATCGGGCGATCGAAGCCGAACCTCGGCGCGAGCGCGGCGATCGCAGGGTCTTCGGCGAGGAGCGCGAGGTCGGTGAGCGCATACGCGAGCGCGACGTCGCTGCGCGTCTCGTCCATCTCCCACGCCTCTTCGAACGCAGCGTGCGCGCCGCGCACGTCGCACACGGCGAGCGCGTCGAGGCCGTCCATCGCGCGTTGATCGACGGGGCCCGGGCAGCCCGAGAGCAAGCAGATCACGGGCACGAGCGCGAGCGCAGCCGTGCGCGTCGCGGGCTCGGCATGGAGGAACGAATTCATCAGGCAATCTCCAGGGAAGAGGGAACTTCGAGGTGCCCCCTACGCAGCGCGCGTGCCAGCGCGCGACGGTCCACAGGAGTGCTCGCCCCGGAGGGCGCGCGAGCCGATTCTTGGACGCGCATTCGGCCCGCGAGGGCGCATGGGTGTGCACGGGCCCTCACACACCGTGGCGGCCGGTGGCACACCACGGCGCTCCGCCCGGGCGAGCGGTCGGGCTACGGCGCCGGATCGAGTCGCTCGACCGCGACGTAGCTCGACGGTCCGAGATCGAAGTGCAGGTGATCGAGGTGATCGTCGGTCGGTGGCCCGATCACCCCGCGGAAGATCGCGCGCTCGATCACGCGCTGCACCAGCGCTCGCCAGAACCGCGCGTGGATCGCGTCCTCGCCGGTCGCGCGCCAGTGCTCACGCACGGTGATCTCCTCGCTCTCTCCCAGCACGATGCCGCGCAGATCGATCGCGTTGCCGAGCGCGTGCTCGCTGATGCGCTCGGGCCGCGTGCGCACGGTCGTGCACCGATGGCTGCTCGCCGAGAGGATCCGCGTCGGAGCCATGCCGTAGGTCTCGATCGAGGTCTCGACGACGGCGCGCTCGAGCGCCCGCACCGCGTCCTCGAACGCCGCGTGGATGCGCAGCGGCGGACGCCACGGCACCGGCTCGCCCGCGCGGTCGATCAGCGGCACCTCGGGGCAGCCCGCGACCACGAACGCGCCCGCGCGCGGGAGACCGTCGAGC
>JALYRN010000971.1 GCA_030855295.1 Myxococcota bacterium
TCACCGAGGTGGCCGGCGCCGCGCGCGCGAGCGAGACCCAGATGAGCGGAGAGGTGAGCCTCACGACGGTCGAGGGATTCCTGCCCTACCTCGTCGGGCCGATCGCGACGCTCACGGCGAAGCATCCCGGGCTCCGCATCGCGCTCCACCTCGCGGACACTGGGCCGAGCGTGCGCAACCGCGAGGTCGACGTCGCGATCGGTGTGATGCCTCGGCCACCGGCGGGATGCTGGGGCCGGCGGGCGCTGCGGATCCGCTATGGCGTCTTCGGCACCAAAGAGGCCCTGGCGCGGCGACCAGGGCCTCGCTGGATCGTGACCGGAGCGACGCTCCGGCACACGCCCGAGGCGGAGTGGGAGCGCACGCACGCGCACGACGTCGCGGCCAGCGGATCGCGCACTGCGATGATCGCGCTCCTCCGCCGCGGCGTGGGGATCGCGCTCGTGCCGCGCGTGATGGCGCTCCCGCATCCCGAGCTCGCCGAGGCGAAGGCGCATCGCGCGAGCATCGGTCACTTGGAGCGCGTCGCGTGGGTCCTCGCGCACCCGGACGCGCGGAAGAGCCCTCGCGTGGTGGCGCTGATGAAGGCGCTCACGAAGGAGCTCGCCGCGATCCAGCGCTGAGTCGACAGGAGTGCTCGCCCCGGAGGGACCGGACGGGAGCGCGCGCCGCGCGCGCGGACGGAAGGTCCCGGAGTGGGCGAGCCGATTTTTAGGCAGCCTCTGATCTGAGTCGACAGGAGTGCTCGCCCCGGAGGGCGCGCACGGGGAGCGCGCCCGGCGCGCGGACGGAAGCGCTCGGAGCGGGCGAGCCGATTCTTAGACACCCGCTGACGCGCGCCGTCGGACGCGCCGGGTGCGTTGCATTCCTGCGAGTGGCGGTGGCGTATTTGCGAGTGGTCCCGCGCGTCCTCGCCTGGCACATCCGTGCGATGCGACGCTCGCCTCCTCGCCATTCGATCTGCGCGCTCCTCGTCTCGCTCGTGCTCGCCGCGTGCGGCACATCCCCGCTCGAGAGCGACGCGGCGCAGGTGGAGCCCGACGGGGGCGCCTTGCCGATCGATGCCCGCCTCGACGCTGCCCACCTCGACGCTGCCCACCTCGACGCTGCGGCCCCGCCGGGGTTCGCTGCGCGCTACGCGCTGTCGGTCGAGCATCCCGAGGGCGGCGCGTTCGATCCCGAGGACCGCGCGTTCTACGTCGGCAGCCTGGCGGACGGGAGCGTGCACCGCATCGACGCCGCGTCGGGGATCGACGAGGAGATCTTCCGAGAGACGGCGCCCGGGACGTGGTGGACGCTCGGCATGGACGTCGACGCCGCGCGGCGGCGGCTGTGGGTCTGCGCGATGGACGATCAGCGCGAGACATCGTCCGACGATCCTCCGTACGACGGCTACGTCTGGGTCTTCGACCTCGACAGCGGCGAGCGCGTCGCGAGCCACGCGCTCGCCGGCGCGTTCCCGAACGCGACGTGCACCGACGTCGCCGTCGCGGGCGACGGCGCGGCCTACGTGACGGATCGCGAGAGCCCCAACGTGTATCGACTGACGGAGACGGATCCGCCGGCGCTCTTCGCGACCGACCCGGCGCTGAGCGCGGCCGTGATCGGCCTCAATGCGATCGTGGTGTTGCCGGATCAGTCGGCGCTGCTCGCGGTCCTCTATCTGCCGTCGCGGCTGGTGCGGATCGATCTGGTCGATGGGAGGGTGACGGAGGTCGACGTCGACGGAGACTTCTCCGATCGGACGCCGCTGCTCAGCGGGGCCGACGGGATGGCGCTGAGCGAAGGCGGCGTGCTGGTGCAGTTCACGAGCCAGCTCGTCCGCGTGACGCCGACGCTCGCGGACTGGTCGGCGGCCACGGCGACGTCCATCGACGTTCCCGCGGGAATGACGGACGTCCTCGCGACGCCCGCAGGCCCCTACCTCCTCAACGGTCAGGCGGTGCAATTCGCGCTCGGGGGCGCGACCGAGCCCTTCGCGCTGGTGCGGTTCACGGGCGCGCTCTGACTGTTCGGGTCAGCTCGCGCGCGGCGCGCGCATGTCGAAGCGGATCACGACGCCCTCGGCGATCAGATCGTCGGGCATTCCGGGATAGACGATCCCGAAGTCGCGCCGGTTGATCGTGAGCTCGCTGCGGGCGCGCACGCCGCTCGGCGTGGCCGTGACGATCGCGGGGAAGGAGAGCGAGCGCGTCTCCCCGTGCAGCGTGAGGTTGCCGGTGATCGTGTGGGTCGCCGCCTCGTCGCCGATGCGATCGGAGCTGCCGGCGGTGACGGAGGTCGACTCGAAGGTCGCGGTGGGGAACTGCGCGACGTCGAAGAAGTCGGGCGTCACGAGGTGCTGCGCGAGGCGTTCGGGCTCGATCAAGAGCGAGCTCATCTGGATCGTCATCCGCACCGAGCTCGCGGTGAGGTTCGCGGGATCGAGCTCGATCGTGCCGGCGAAGTCGGAGAACGATCCGTCGTGCGTCGCGCTGATCTTCGCGCCGGTGAAGCCGAGCGTCGACGACGCGCGATCGATCGTGAGGGTCTCGCGCGCCGTGCTCGGCGGAGCCGTCGGCGCAGTGGCGGTGGTGGGCGGCTCGGTCACCGTCGCCGCGGCGACGCCCTCGGTGTGGTCGTCGCAGGCGGCGAGGAGCAGGAGCGAAGCGAGTGCGAGCGGAGCAGAGCGCATCAGGAGGCCTCCGGGTGGGAGGAGAACTCTGGTGCGGGGGATGCGTGAAGGAAAGTGATGGTTTGTGCCGCCACCTATCGATGGAATCGATGGTTCTCGCTATCGAAGCAGCGTCAGGTGAGGAGCCGGCGCGAGGGCGGCGAGGTGACCGCTCTCCTCGGCGACGTAGACCCAGCCGCGCTCGTCCACGCGCATGACGTCGGGCACCAGATCGCAGGGCAGGGCGCCGCCGATCGACGCGCCGTCGGCGGTGCGCAGCACGTGGACCGCGGCCGCCGGGATGAAGAGCGCGCCGCCGCGCAGCACGGGCTCGAGGCGGCGCGGCACGTCGTCGCTGACGGGATGCGCGAGGTTGCGGGTCCACAGGGGATCGCCGGTCGCGAGGTCGAGCGCGTGGACGCTGCCCTTGGGCGTGTTGATCACG
>JALYRN010000972.1 GCA_030855295.1 Myxococcota bacterium
GGGTCGAGAGGGGGTCGGAGCGGCTCGCCACTGGCCCGATGCGCAGAACGCAAGGGGGCGTAGGGGACCCCGCGCAGCGCGCCCCGCGGCCGGGGGTCGAGAGGGGGTCGGAGCGGCTTGCCACTGGCCCGATGCGCAGAACGCAAGGGGGGTAGGGGACCCCGCGCAGCGCGCCCCGCGGCCGGGGGTCGAGAGGGGGTCGGAGCGGCTCGCCACTGGCCCGATGCGCAGAACGCAAGGGGGCGTAGGGGACCCCGCGCAGCGCGCCCCGCGGCCGGGGGTCGAGAGGGGGGCGGAGCCCCCCCCGGATCGTCAGTGCGTGACGCGGGCGGACGCGGCGAGCTGGATCATCGCCTGCCGATCGAGGTCGCCGGTGAACGCGTAGGTGAGCCCGTCGTACTGGCGCACCGGGACGGTGTAGCCGCGCACCTGACGGTAGTAGAGATCACGCCCGTGCACGTTGACGTGCTGCGCGCCCACGAACGGCTGGCCCGGCATCGCGCCCGCGAACGCCGACCGCGCCGGTGGCTCGAACACCACGACCGTCACGCGATGGCCGCGCACCTCGTAGTAGAACGCCGCAGCATCACGCTCGCGCACGTTCGAGAGACGCGCCCCGAGCAGCCGTGCGCTCTCCGATTCGAACTCGACGGGGCGTACCGGGAACTCGAGCTTGCCGCGGAACCATCCGACGACCTGCTGCGGCGGCCCCGCGACCTCCGCCGGGTGCTCGCTCGAGTGCCGACGCACGACGTCTTCGAAGAGCGGCACCGTCGTGGCCGCGACCGCCGCGTCGTCCGCGTCTCCGTCGTCGGTCTGCGCGCCGATCGCCACGAACAGCACCGCGGCCGCAGCGGCAGGGACGGCGTAGCGCGCCGGCAGCATCCACACGCGGACGCCGCTCCGCTCGCTCCGCCGCTCCGCGCGCGGCTCGCTCGCCGCCGGCTCCGCTTCGCTCGACCGCGAGAGAGGGTGCTGCGGCGAGGACTCGAGCGCAGTGAGCACACGGAAGCGGAGCCGGTCCGGCGCTTTCACGCTCCCCAGCTCCGCCTTGATCGTGCGCTTCACCGAGCGCGAGAAGGCCGCCTGGTCACGACAGATCGGACAGCTCGCCAGGTGAGTGTCGAACTCCACCTGCGCGCTCGTGTCCAGCTCGCCGTCCACGAGGGCGTCGAGGTGACGGCGGACGATGCGGCACGGCATCATCCAGCCACCTCCCGTGCTTTCCGATACGCCTCGAGCGAGATCGGCTCGCTCGAGATCGGCTCGCCGTGCGCACCTTCGCGCTCGTCGATGATGCCCATGTGCAACGCGGTGTCGATCAGCTTGTGCTGCATCTGCTTCCGGGCGCGATGGAGCCGGCTCATCACGGTGCCGATCGGGCACCCCACGATGTCGGCGATCTCTTTGTACGAGAGCTCCTCGACGTCGGCCAGCACGATCATCAGGCGATGCTCGTCGCTGAGCTCGTCGAGCGCGTTCTGGATCTCCTTCACGACGATCGGGCGCATCGCATCGCCGACCGGATCGGTCAGCGCGCGCATCGCCGCGCGGCTCATCACGCCGTCGCCCACCGGCTCCGCCTCGTCGCCGTCGAGGACGCGGCGCTCGCGGGTGTTGCGGCGATACTTGTTGATGAACGTGTTCGTGAGCACGCGCAGGAGCCAGGCGCGCAGGTTCGTGCCGGGCTCGAAGCGGTCGTAGAAGCGATACGCCTTCAGGAAGGCATCCTGGACGAGATCCTCCGCGTCGGACTCCGACCGCGTCAGGCGCATGGCGGCGCCGTACAGCGAGTCGAGGTGGACGAGCGCCTCCTTGGCGAACTCGTCGCGGAGAACGTTGGGGGTGTCGTCGGTGAGGCTCATCGCAGTCTTTCTAGGGCCTGCGGATGCGGGCGTCGCCCCCCACTCCGCTCGTACCGGTGCCCCGCGGCGCCACGAGCGCACCGAGGGATTCGACGAGAGTGTCTCTTCGAACCTCGGTCGGTCATGGCTCATTCCGAGTACGGACCACGCGGCCCCGGAATGTCATGGGCGAAGACGATAGCCATCGGCCGGGCCCGCGGAAGGGCCCGAGAACCGATATCATCCAGCCTCAGCGGATCCGTTTACTTCGAATCGGCCGGATCGCTGCCGGTATCGGCGCCCGGGTCGCTCGGATCGGCGCTCGCGGCGTCGCCCTTGCGGGCGCTCATGGCGACGAGCTTCTGCTCGAGCTCTTCGATGCGGCCCTGCAGGCGCTTCACTTCGCCCTGGAGCTGGTGGACGTGGGTGATCGCGGCGCCGAGAACGGCCTTCATGCGGTCGTCGGCGAGGCGCTGCAGCTCGTCCCAGGCCTCCTTGGGGCTGACGAGGAGCTTGTTCCGGGCGGCGTCGTCGGACTTCTCCGCGGCGGCGCCAGCGGGGGCGGTGCCGAGCACCTTCTCGACGGCCTCGTCGAGCTCGATGGGCCCGTCGGCGGTGGCGTCGCGCCGCGTGATCAGCTTGCCGACGGCCGTGCCGGAGAGGGTCGACATCAGGCGCTCGCCGCTCTGCTGGATCAGGGTGCGCAGCGCGCCCGCGCGGGGCGAGGCCCGTCGACCGTCGTCGCCGACCGCCTGACCGCTCTTGCGCTCCTCCTCGTAGACGATCTGCGCGAGCGTGACGTTCGTGAGGTCTTCCTTCGTCGTGTTGTCGATGATGGAGACTTCTTCGCCACCGCGGACGTACTCCGCGATCTGCTGCAGCGTCACGTACCGGGAGTCGCGCGTGTCGTAGAGCTTGCGGTTGGCGTATCGCTTGATGACGCGAGGGCGCGCGGGGCGATCGGCGGGGGGCTGCTGCGTCGATACGGCCACGATGTTGAGTCCAGCGTTGCCAGACGCGACGCGGCGCGTCAAGGCCTCGGTGGCCACGCTCGGCCGCGTCGGCGAGGGGGGTCGGGCGTGTATAGTTCGGGCCGTGTCGAGCTCCCCTCCGGACGCGCGGCAGCTCGTGCGGCTCGCGCTCCGGCTCGCCGATCGTGAGGTCGCGGTCGCGTTCGTCCGGCACGAGCTCGGGCGTCTCGGCGCCGAGGCGAGCGCGGCGCTGATCGCGCAGGTGAGCGCCGGCGCGGAGG
>JALYRN010000973.1:0-786 GCA_030855295.1 Myxococcota bacterium
CGCTGGCGCTCGCGCGCGACACGTCCGACGACGAGGCGACCTCCCAGCCGCCGCTCTCGATCGCGCTCACGACCTCTCCGCGCACGGCGCTCGAGCCCGGGCCCGAGAAGTCGAGCACGATCGCGCGCTGCGCCGATGCGCGCGCCGCGAACGCCGCGCCGAGGGCGAGGCAGGCGGCCATCGCGATCGCGAAGGTCGAGAGAGTCGTTCGCATCGCGGGTCCCTTCTTCGTCGCCATGATCTTCACAGCCCCTCGATCCAGGTGCGGATCTCTTCCTGCTCGGCGCTGGTGAGCGGATCCGCGAGCAGCGGCATCCGGCCTCCGCACTCGGGCGCCGTCTCGGTCACCTTCTCGAGCAGGAACGAGGCGCTCGGGTCGGCGGAGTCGACGAGCAGGCGCGACGCGCAGCCCACCGCGGGCACGTCGAGGACGCGCTCCGCGACGCCGTCGCTCACGAGGTCGAGGGCGAGGGCCGGCGAGGTCGCGCCGTGGCATCCGCTGCCTGCGCACTTCGCCGCGAACACCGCCGGCACGCCGTCGCTGCTGCCCGCGTCGCTCGCGACGCCGCTGTCGCTCGTGCCGAGGCCGAAGCGCTCGGGGTTCTCGAGTCGTCCGGGACATCCCGCGAGGCCGCCCGCCGCCAGCGCAGCGATCGTGAGCAGGACGATCCGTAGAGGTCGGTTCCGATGCATCCCGCTCGTTCCTCCAGCCGTGCGCCGAGCACGGTCGGCGCGGATGATTGCAGATCACGTACCGCCATGGAAGGTCTCGTAATCGCGTAGGAA
>JALYRN010000973.1:796-3095 GCA_030855295.1 Myxococcota bacterium
GGCGCATGTCCGGCTCCTCTGGGGAGGCGCGACCTCAGCGGCTCTCGACGGGCCCGACGTGCACGCTCGCGCGGGAGACGTCGTCCTCGCGCGAGAGGAGCGTCTCGACCTCATGGCCGATCGCGTGCGCTGCGAGCAACGGCAGATCGCGATCGACCGCGATGTCGACGTGGACGTGCAGCGCGGCGCCCGACCAGATCGCGACGAGGCTGTCGATCGCACGCACCCCCGCGACGCCGCGGACGATCCGCGCGATCTCCTCGCAGCGCTCCGGCGGCGCGGCGGCGCCCATCAAGAGCGCGACGTTCTCGCGCGCGAGCCGCACGCCGGAGAGCGCGACGTAGACCGCGATCACGATCGCGAGAGCGGCGTCGACCGAGGGCATCCCGAAGCGCGCGAGCACGAAGCCGACGAGCGCCAGCGAGCCGACGAGCACGTCGTTCCGCGCGTCGACCCGCAGCGCACCGAGCGCGGGGTTGCCGCGGCGCCGCAGCTCGCGCGTCGTGAGCCCGAGGATTCCGGACTTGAACGCGACCTTCACCGCGAACGCCGCGGCCACCGGCCAGTCGAGCTCCGGATCGGCGCCCTCGACCAGCGCGACGACGGCGGTGCGCAGCACCTCGACCGCGAGCACGCCGGTCAGCACCGCGACGACGAGCGCCGCGATCGGCTCGGCACGCCCGTGGCCCAGCGGATGACCCTCGTCGGCGGGCTGCGCGCTCTGCCACACCGCCCACACGAGCGCGCCTCCCGCGAGCATGTCGGCGATCGAGTCGGCGGCCTGCGCGAGCGCGAGCTGGCTGCGGAACACGACGTGGATCGCGACCAGCGTGATCGCCATCGCGAAGCTGCCCGCGATGCTCGCGGTCGCCAGCCACGCCGCCGTGCGATCGCGGCGGGCGCTCGTGGGCTCGGAACGCACGCGCCGGGAGTCTGTCACGCGCGAGTTTCTTGGGCGCCGAATCGTCGTCCGGTAGAGTTGCGCACATCGGAATACATCTCGGCCCAGTGGGTCGGAGGGGGCTTGGATGCGACTGATCGAACGGCGGATGCGGCGCAGCGATTCTCGTGAGCTCGCGCTGCGCTACCAGATCGCGCACGCGCGGGACCAGGCGCGGCTCGAGGCGCTCGTGCTCGCCGATGGCGCGGGAATCGTGATCGCGGAGTCGGGCGATCGCGCGGTGTGCGAGGAGCTCGCGGCGATCGCGCCGCTCCTGTCGGTCAGCCTCGGGATGCCGATGCCGCCGCTGCTGCGCGGCGCCGACGTCGCGGTGCGCAGCGTGCGCGTGCACGGCCAGCCGGTGTACCTCGCCTCGGTCGGCGGCACGGTCGCGCGCGACGCGCTGCTGTCGACGTCGCTGCGCGGCGTCTACCGCATCCTGTCCTCGAACTGATCACGGCAGGCGGCGCGCGCGTGGCACGTCGCGGTGCGTTCTTCTATGCTCCGCGCGCCGTGCGCGACTTCTCTTCTTGGATCGGGCTCGTGATGCTCTGCGGCGTCGCGGCCATCGGCTGTGCCCCACAGATCGGCGACTCTTGCTCGAACTCGAGCAACTGCTCGATCAACGGCGATCGTCTCTGCGACACCGCGCAGCCGGGTGGGTACTGCACCATCTTCGACTGCCAGCCGGATCGCTGCCCCGATCAATCGGTGTGCGTGCGCTTCAATCCGCAGCCGTCGCGCCGCGCGATCCTCGCGTGCATGCGCGCCTGCAACGGCGATGGGGACTGCCGGGGCGAGTACCGCTGCGCGTCGCCCGAGGAGCTGATGGAGACGGGGCTCGAGGCGGAGGTCATCGACACCGCGCGGGGCCCGCGGTTCTGCGTCGCGCGGGTCGACCCGACGGAGATCGTGGACGCCGGTGGCGTCGACGCGACGATCGATCCGATGATCGACGCGGGCACCGATGCGGGAGCAGACGCGGGCACGGATGCTGGCAGCGACGCCGGGTCGGACGCGGGCACGGCGCCGGACGCGGGCGGCGATTCCGGCTCCGGCGCGGACGCGAGCTCCGATGCCGCGATCGACGCGGGGACCGATGCCGGCTGATCCGATCAGCGGGGCGCTGCTCCGCTGAGATCGAGCAGCCGATCGATCTCGCACGAGCCTCGGTGCGCGAAGGGCCGTCCCGGGCAGAACATGCTCGCGCGGAAGTCCTGCCCCTCGCAGTCGCAGAAGACCTGGGTGTCGCGCACGCACTCCCGCTCGGGGCGGCTGCACGTCCACTGCATCCCGCAGCCCGGCGCGCCCTGGCAGATCTGACCGCGCGCACAGTCGCGGCTGGTCGTGCAGCTCGTC
>JALYRN010000974.1 GCA_030855295.1 Myxococcota bacterium
CTGCGGCTGCGCTCGAGCGCGCGCGAGGCCTCGGCGTCGCCGGACCGCACCCGCAGCGAGCGCTCGAACGCCGCGATCGCGCGGCCGTGCCGGCCCTGACGCGCGTAGGCCATCCCGAGGTTGTAGAACACGTCGGCGTCGCGGACGCCGAGATCGACGAGGTGCTCGTAGCGCTCGGTCGCGGCGGCGTACTCGCCCGAGAAGTACGCATCGTTGCCGGCGCGGAACACGTCCTCCAGGGTGTCGGCGCGCGCGCTGCCCGTCGCGAGCGCGAGCACCAGCGACGCCGCGACCACCGCCGCGACCCGTCCTCCGACGACAGCGCTCGCGCGTCCCGCAGAGGCGACGCTCATGCGTCCTCGAGAGGCGGCGCTCATGCCTCCTCCGCCGGCTTCGCGGTGAAGCGATCGAGCTCACCGATCAGCTCGCGCGCCCGGCCGAGCGTCGCCTGCATCTCGCCGGGCTGCGCGCCGCTCGCGCTGAAGCGCACCATCTCGTGCCCCTCGAGCTCCTCGGCGATCCGCCTCGCGAGCTCGCCCGACATCCCGCGCTCCACGAGCCTCCGCTCGAGCTGCTTGTGCGTCAGGCTCCCGACCGCCTCGCCGAGCCTGCCTTCGACGACCGATCTCAGCGCGAGCGAGATCGCCGCGTAGAACTCGCGCGCCTCGCCGCGCGTCGCGAGCTCTTCGGCGACGACGAGACGGCGCCGCGCCTCGCGCGCGATCGTCTGCGGTGTGCTGACGCCGGCGCGCGCCGCCGCCCGTCTCCGCGCGGCCGTCGCGATCACGATCCCCAGCCACGCGAGCGGGAAGAGCGCGAGCAGCCACGGATACCACGCGCGCTCCGCGAGCCCCTCGGAGGTGCGCGACAGCGCGCTCTCGGTGCGCAGCGGTCCGAGCTGCGCCTCGCCGGGCGCGCCGTCCTGTGTGGGCTCGCCGAGCGCCTCGTCCGGCTCGACCGCGGTCGCCACCGGGTTGCCGGCCGCCGTCAGCCCGATCGGAGCAGACTCGGCGACGCCATAGCGCCCGCTCGTCGGATCGAACGTGGCGACGCGGAACGCGGGGATCGAGTGCGTGCCCTCGCGCTCCGGCACGATCAGCCACTCGAAGGTGCGCGTGCCGCCGACGAGATCGCCCGGCGCGCTGATCTGATCGTCGGTCTGCGGCGCGAGCACGCGCAGTCCGTCGACCCGCGGATCGTCCAGACGGATGCCCTGCACGTAGCCGGTCCCGGTCGCCTGCACGGTCAGCGTGACGGCGTCGCCGGTCGGCACCTGGTTGCGATCGAGCGACGACTCGAGCGTGATCTGACCGACGTGGACGTCGCCCTGCGGCCGACCCGCAGCGGGAAGGTCCCGCACCGACAGCGTGAGGTCGACGCCCGTGCGAGCGAGATCGGGGGATGCACCCGCGAAGATGTCGAACACGTTGCCGACCGGGATCTGCACCGAGGTCGCGCCGATCGTGAGATCACCGGCGCGCAGCGGGAACGCGGCGAAGCGGCGGAGCACGTAGACGCGGAACGGCGTCGAGCCGACCACCTGCGTCGTCGGCTCGAGCGTGCGCGAGGGCGGCAGCAGATCGTGGACCCAGAGGCCGTCGGTGGTCGGCTCGCGAGTGATCACCGGCGAGCCGCGCAGCGCGCCGCGCACGTACAGATAGATCGTGACCGTGACCTGCTGCCCGAGCCACGGATCCGAGCGATCGACGACCGTCCGGAGGAACGCCTGATCGTCGTAGATGGCGCCGTCGAGCGGGCCGCTCGGCGGCTGCGAGGCGGGTGGCGGCGCAGCGCCCTGCTGCTGCGGCGGGACGGCGCCCTGCTGCTGCGGCGGGACACCGCCCGGTGCGCCGCCGCCGACCACGACGGTCAACGGGTTGCTGACGAACTCTCGGCCCGCGATGGTCGCGCGCGCGGGCGGGAGCTCGTAGCGACCTGGCTGCCGAGCGCGCAGCAGGAACGTGTACACGGCGGTCGACTGCACCACCTGGGTCTGCGATCCGAACCCGAAGCGGAACTGCATCGGGCGCGAGACCTGACGGCTGAGGACGTCGAAGTCCGACATGTCCGGGAGCTGCGGCTCGGGCGCCTCGGCGCCCGTGACGTCGAGGCGCACCTGCACGCGGAAGTGATCACCCACCGCGACCTGCGCGCGATCGGAGGTCATCGCGAGCGTCGCGGACTGTGCGCGCGCGGCCGCGGGCGCGAGCACGAGCACGAGCGCCAGCGCCGCGAGGCCACGCGCGGCACGGCCTCCCGCGAGGAGGCCCCGAGCTCGATCGGCGTGCTCCATCTCGCTCACCAGTCGCGCAGCACGCGTCGCTGCTCGCGCTGTCCTCGCGAGCGCGCGAGCGATCGCTCGAGGTTTTCCTCGCCATCACGCAGCGCGTCGAGGACGCGCTCCATGTCGGGAGGCATCGAGCGCTCCGTGGTGCCGCTCGACTCCGACTCGTCCTGTCCCTCCGACTCGCCGTCCTCGGTGCCGCTCTGCCCCTCACCGGGCTCCTGCTGGGCGTCCTGGGAGTCCTGCGGCTGCTGGTCGTCGCGCTCGCCTTCTTCCCCGGAGTCGTCCTGCTCGTCGGACTGCGGATCCTGCGAGTCCTGCTGCTGCGGCTCCTCCGAGCCCTGCTGATCCTGCTCTTGCTGGTCCTGCTGTTGCTGGTCCTGCTGGTCCTGCTGCTGGTCCTGCTGCTGGTCCTGTTGCTGGTCCTGCTGCTCTTGTTCCTGCTGGTCCTGCTGCTCTTGTTCCTGCTGTTCCTGCTGTTCCTGCTGTTCCTGCTGCTCTTGCTGCTCGCGGATGCGGCGGAGCGCGAGCTCGAGGTTCCAGGCCGCATCGCGGTTCCCGGGCACCTGACGCAGCGAGCTGCGGAACGAGTCGGCGGCCTCGCGGAAGAGGCGCTGCGCGCTCTCGTGATCGTCTTCCGCCGCGGCGGCGTCGGCCTGCTGGTAGAACGCGAGCCCGAGATCGTAGTGCGCCGCACCGCGGATCGCCGCGCTCGCCGGCGGCTCGGTGGCCCGCAGCAGCTCCTCGCGCGCCTCGTCGAAGCGCTCCGCTTGCAGCAGCGCGAGCCCTCGATCGAGACGCACCGCGGGCT
>JALYRN010000975.1 GCA_030855295.1 Myxococcota bacterium
GCTCGGCCCCGCACCGGGGCTCGCCCTCGCGCCCACCGTCGCGTTGGCGCTCGACGTCGATCGGTTCGTCGCGGCGCTGCACTTCGCGTACTGGCCGGAGTCGGCCGCGACGCTCGCGGACGGCGCGCGCGGCGTGACGCTGTGGGCGCTGACGTCGGGCCTCGAGCTCGGGTACCGCATCGGCGATGCGATCAGCGTCGCGCCCTGCGTCGTGCTCGAGCCGAGCGTCGCGTTCGCGCGGGGCGTCGGCGTCGCGCGCCCGAGATCCGAGGCGGCGCTCGTCCTCGACGCCGGCGCGTCCATCTCGCTGTTCTTCGACCTCGACCGCGTGCGGCTCTTCGTCCGCGCGGACGTGCTGTTCGGGATCGTGCGGCCGGCGTACGGCGTCGATGGCGTGACGGTGTTCACAGGACCCGAGGTCCGCGGCACCGGGAGCGCCGGGCTCTTGGTGTTCCTCTGATCAGCAGGAGTGCTCGCCCCGTAGGGTGCGTACGGGAGCGCGCTCGGCACGCGTACGGAAGCGCCCGAAGCGGGCGAGCCGATCAGCAGGAGTGCTCGCCCCGTAGGGTGCGTACGGGAGCGCGCTCGGCGCGCGGACGGAAGCGCCCGGAGCGGGCGAGCCGATTTTTGGTTTGGGTCTCGAGGGCGGAGATCCGCTACGCGCCGACCCGCAGCCCCTCGGGGATCGCGGGGTACGCGTCGAAGGCGACCGGGATCGCGAGGCGCTCCGCGGCTCCCGCGACGAGGAACGCGGCCTCTGACTTCGACGCGAACGACGCGATCACCGGCTCGAGGTCGGCGCGCTCGCCGATGTAGCTCCTGCGCTCCGGCAGGCGCGCGATGACGTACGGCACCCACGGGTAGCCGGCGTAGCGATCGAAGACGCTTCCGATCTGCCAGAACCCTCGGGTCTCGGCGTTCTGTTCGGAGAGCAGGAAGTCGTCGTTGATCTCGAGGATGTGGCGATCGCCGAGCCACTCGGGGAACACGCGGTTGTGCACGACCGCCTGCCACCACGTCAGGCTCAGCTCCTCCGCGAGCAGCGTGCTGCGCGGCACGATCCCCGCGCGCAGCTCGTTCGCGAGGAAGAGGAGATGCAGCACCTCGTGCAGCACCTCGTCGACGGCGATGAACACGTCCATCGCGATCGCACCGTGCGGATGGTCGGGGATGCGCCCGTAGCGGGTGCGGCGGAGCTCGCGATAGAACTCGAACGAGCCGATGAACTGGCCGGTGTGGGTCGCGCCCGCCTTCGCGGCGAGGTTCGTCTGGCAGGTGAGGCCCTCGTCGACCATCACCTCGATCAGCGTGGCGACGTCCGCGAACACCGTGCTCGCGCTCGCGTGCTCTCGCAGCACGCGCTGGTAGCGCGCGAGCGCGGCGAGCGTCTCGGGCGCGTGGCGATGGCCGATCGTCACGGTCGGCAGCTCGTGCTCGGCGCGCGGCGCGAGACGCGTCGAGCGCGGCGGCGCCATCGCAGGGATGTCGAGCGTGGGCGCCACGAGCGGAGACGCATCGGGGCCCGCGCCGGAGATCCGCCGCAGGCGTGTCTCGAGCTCGCCCATCGCGCGTTCCTCGAGGATCCCGGCGATGCCGTAGCGGCCGAGCGTGAACGCCGCCTCGACGTCGCCCGTCGCGATCAGCGCGAGCACGCGGCCCGGATGGACGAGCCGGCGCGCGCGGCGTGGATCGTCGTAGAGCGCACGGAGGAGCTCGTGCGCTCGGAAGAAGTCGTGCGCGCTGCGCGCGTCGAGGACGAGCGCGCGGATCGCGCCCGACGTCGCTGCCTTCACGACGCCCGCGATGCCCTTGCGCTTCGTGCATCCGGCGAAGGCCAGCGTGCTCGATCCGAAGAGGACGACCTCTGCCGCCGGCGCCATCGACGTCGACACGATCAGCCGCGGACGCCGTCGGGGTAGTGGCCGTCGGGGATGTCGGCGTCGTCGGCCGCGAAGGAGGCGTCGGCGACCGCGACGTCCATCGGCGATCCTGCGTCCACCGGGGACCGTGCGTCGATCGGCGACCCTGCGTCCCCCGGCGACGACGCGTCGGCCGACATCGCCGCCGCATCGGCGGGCGACGACGCGTCCACCGGCGACAGCACGTGCATCTCGGTGCAGCCCATCGATGTCGACGTGGCGACGACGGTCGCGACGACGAGGCCGAGTCGGCGCCCCTGACGGGGCTTCATCACGCTTTTCATACCGGTGAGTGCGGCGCCCTCGCGAATCCATCACGACAATCGATACGCGTTTTTCCTCCGGCGGCGATTCGCGTGATGGATCGATCGCTGGGCCGCACTCACCGGGATGAGAGGCAGGCGCTCGTGCTGGCGATGTCGATGAGCCATGGCGCCCGATCCGGGGCAACATCGGCGCGCGGCATGGCGCTCGATCGCGACGGCTCGGCGACCCTCGGTCGGCTCTACGAAGAGCACGCCGACGCTGTCTTCCGCGCGCTGCGGCGGTGGGGTGTGCGCGACTCCGCGGCCGACGACGCGCTCCAGGAGGTGTTCTTGATCGCGTCGCGAAAGCTCGCCGAGTTCGAGGGGCGCTCCAGCCATCGCACCTGGCTCTTCGGGATTGCGCTGCGCGTCGCGCGCGGCGTTCGTCGCGCGCGGGCCCACGAGACGATCGGCGACGACGAGCCCGAAGGGCACGAGGCGCCGCTGGACGAGAAGGTCGAGGTGCTGCGCGCTGCGCGCCTGCTCGACCGGCTCCTCGGCGAGCTCGACGACGCCCAGCGCGAGGTCTTCGTGATGGCCGATCTCCACGATCTGAGCGCGCCCGAGATCGCCGAGATCACCGGCGCCAACGTGAACACCGTATACTCGCGCCTGCGGCTGGCTCGGCAGAGCGTCGCCTCCGCCGCCGCGCGCTCGGTTTCGACGAAAGGCAGGAGGTCGGCATGAGCGAGAGCCCCGACGAGCTCGCCACGCTCCTCGCGCGCGCGCGGCAGGACGGCCCTGCGCCGGCGCGCCTCGCGGGCGTGCGGGCGAGGCTGGAAGCGCAGATCGGTCCGCTCGACGCGCCGCGTCCGGCGCCGCCGCCGGCGCTCGGCCCCAAGATCGCCCTCGGCGCGCTCGCCGTTCTCG
>JALYRN010000976.1 GCA_030855295.1 Myxococcota bacterium
GCGCTCGGCTTCGCCGCGGTCGCGGCGTCGGGCGCGCTCGCCGGACAGCTCGCGCTGCGGGCGACGTGCCCCGATCACGATCTCGATCACCTCGCCGCGTTCCACGTCGGCGGCGTCGTCGCGGCCGCGCTGATCGGCGCGATCCTCACGCGCCTGCCGGCGCTGCGACGCCGCGCCGACGCCTGGTGACGGCTCAGGGGCCGACCGAAGCTCGATCGGTCCCTCCCGTCCGCGGGCTCGTCGAACGGCTCGCCCACTCGGGGCGAGCACTCCTGCTGGGCTCAGCCGCGGCCGAGCGCTTCGCGCACGACGGCGGTGATGCCGTCGGCGTCGAGGCGGAACTTGCGATAGAGATCGTCGGGCTCGCCGCTCTCGCCGAACACGTCGGGGATGCCGTGGCGGTGCAGGCGCGCGGTGCGGGCCGGCTGCTCGGCGAGCACCTCGGCGACCGCGCCGCCCATGCCGCCGAGCACGTTGTGGTCCTCGACCGTGACGAAGAGCGGCACGCGCGTCGCCCACTTCGCGATGCCCTCGCGGTCCATGGGCTTGATGCTCGGCACGTTGATCACGGCCGCGTCGATGCCCGACTCGGCGAGCTTCGCGCGCGCCGCGACCGCGTGCATCGTCGGGCCGCCGGTCGCGAGGATCGCGACGTCCTTGCCCTCCGCGAGCACGTCGATCTTGCCGGGGACGAACCGGTAGTCCGGGCCGTGCACGGGCGTGAGCTCCTGGCGCGTCAGGCGCAGATACGCCGCGCCGCGGCTCGCGCAGAGGTACGCCATCATCTGCTGCGTCTCGATCTCGTCGGCGGGCTGGAACACCTCGACGCCGGGCAGCGTGCGCATCAGCGCGAGATCCTCGAGGCCCATCTGCGAGTAGCCGTCGGGGCCGATCCCGACGCCGGCGTGGGTGCCGACGATCTTCACGTTGCCGCCCGAGTACGCGACCGAGATCTTGATGGTCTCGAAGCGCCCCGCGACGAAGCACGCGAACGAGCAGCAGAACGCGTTCTTGCCCGCGAGGCCGAGGCCCGCGGCGACGCCGATCATGTTCTGCTCGGCGATCCCCATCTCGAAGAAGCGCTCCGGATACTTCTTCGCGAAGAGCTCGCTCTTGGTGCTCTTCGCGAGATCCGCGTCGAGCACGACCACGTCGAGGTGCTTTCCGCCGAGCTCGGCGAGGGCCTCGCCGAACGCCTGTCGGGACGCCTTGGGCTTCGCGTTCTGGCTCATCGGTCCATCACCTCGGGGTCGAGCTCCAGGAGCGCCTTCTCGAGCTGGTCCTTCGTCGTGGCGACGCCGTGCCACTTCACGAGCTCGGTCTCCATGAACGAGACGCCCTTGCCCTTGATGGTGTCGGCGACGATCAGCTTCGGCGCGCCCTCGGGCACCTCCGCCCACGCGTACGCCTCGAGGATCTGGTCGTAGTCGTGGCCGTTGATCCGCCGCGTCATCCAGCCGAACGCGCGCGCCTTGTCCTCGATCGACTCGATCGGCATGACGTCCTTCACGAGGCCGTCGATCTGCGCCTTGTTCGAGTCGAGGATGCCGACGAGGTTGTCGAGGCGGAACTTCGAGGCGCTCATCATCGCCTCCCAGACCTGCCCCTCCTGCACCTCGCCGTCGCCCATCAGGCACCACACGCGCGACGGCCGTCCGTCGAGCCGCGCGCCGAGCGCCATCCCGACCGCGACCGAGAGCCCCTGGCCCAGCGAGCCGGTGCACGCCTCGATGCCGGGGACGGTGCCGACGACGGGGTGGCCCTGCAGCGGCGAGCCGAGCTTGCGCAGCGTCGGCAGCAGCTCGCGCGAGAAGTAGCCGCGCTCCGCGAGCACCGCGTAGAGCGCCGGCACGCCGTGGCCCTTGCTGAGCACGAAGCGATCGCGATCGGGATCGTCCGCGCGCGTCGCGTCCTGGCGAAGGTGGTGCGCGTACAGCGTCTCGATGAGATCGAGCGCGGAAAGCGACCCACCGGGGTGCCCGCTGCCGGCGTGGGTGATCATCTCCAGGATGTCGCGACGCAGCCGCTTGCATCGTGCTGCGAGCGTCGCGACCGCTGACTGCCGATCCGCCACCATGCGAGCCTCCGCACCGCGGGGGATGCCCGCGAAGGGGCGCTAGTTAGCACGCGGGCTTCCGATCGGGAAGGTATGCTGGCGTGCGCATGAGCACTCGAGCGATCGCGTCCGTGCTGGCCCTCGGGATCGCGCTCTCGGGGGTGACGTGGCCAGCGTCCGCGCAGACGCTGGCGCTCGAGGATCGCGCGGTCCTGCGCCTCGCGGACGAGCGGCTCGGGCAGCGCGAGGAGCGCATCGACGAGGCCTTCGTGGTCCTGACGTACGGGCTCGCGAGCGTGGTGCTCGGCGGGCTCGCGGCGGGCGTCGGGCACGAGGATCCGTTCTGGATCGGCGCGGGGCTCGGCACGGCCGGGTGGGGCGCGGTGAACGCGGCGCTCTCGCTGGGGATGATGGATCTCGGCGGCGACGTCGCGCGCGCGATCGAGGAGGACCGCGCGGGGCTGCGCGGCTCGATGCGCGTCGCGCGACGTGAGGAGCTCGCGCGCGAGCAGTACACCTCGGCGACCGTGTTCGCCGTCAACGCGGGGCTCGACGTGCTCTACGTCGCGGGCGGCGTGCTGATCGCGGTGATCGCGAACCTGCTCGAGACGCCGGACCCGGCGCTCGAGGGGTACGGGATCGCGATGGCGGTGCAGGGCGCGGGCCTGCTCGCGTTCGACATCGTCGAGTGGATCCGGTCGCTGGAGCGCGGCGATCGGTTGCTGCGGCTCGATCGAGGTGACGAGTGACGCGCGCGATCGTGGTGATGCTGGCGATCGCGGCGTGCATCGCGCCGAACGGCGCGCGCGCCGACGGCGACGAGACGCGCCCCGCCGCGCGGATCGAGGCCGGCGCGGCTGGAGTCACGTCGCTCGTTCGCCGCCGCGCACGACCGATGCTCCCGGAGCGCGCGCGCTGCGCTCGCTTCGCGGGGGTGCGTCCGGAGATCTGCGATGGCCCGCGGCGCGTGCCGATGCCGACGATCGCGGCGGCGGATCGCGCGGCGCGGCTCGGCCTCGGCACGCACGAGGCCGCCGA
>JALYRN010000162.1 GCA_030855295.1 Myxococcota bacterium
GGGCGAGCCGATCAGTCGGCGCGCGGACGGCAGCGGCCGGAGCGGGCGAGCCGATGCTCGGTCAGGCGACGCGCGCTCGCTCGTCAGCCGCGCGCCATCGCGATCGCCGCGCGCGCCGCCTCGAAGTCGTCGGGCTTCTGCACGCTGACGGTCGCCGCGCGATCGGTGGTGCGCTTGATCATCCCGGAGAGCGCGCTCCCGACGCCGATCTCGACGAAGAGCGTCACGCCGTCCTCGACCATCCGCAGCACCGAGTCGTCCCATCGCACCGGCTTCGCCACCTGTCGTCGCAGCGCGTCGCGCGCGGCCGCGCCGCTCGTCACGGGCACCGCGTCGACGTTCACGTAGACCGGCACGCCGGGATCGGCGAACGCGATCGCCTCGAGGTCGGGCGCGAGCCTCCGCTCGGCGGGCTCCATCAGGGACGAGTGGAACGGCGCGCTGACCGGCAGCGGCATCACGCGGCCGCCCGCCGCCTTGCACTTCTCGCTCGCGGCCTCGACCGCCGCGGTCTCGCCGGCGATCACGATCTGCCCGGGCGAGTTGTAGTTCACCGGCTGCACGATCCCGTCGACGCTCGCGCAGATCTCCTCGACCGGCGCGCGCTCCATCTTCAGCACCGCCGCCATCGCGCCGCGGCCGACCGGCACCGCCTCCTGCATGTACTCGCCGCGCGCGCGCACGAGGCGCACCGCGTCCTCGAAGCCGAGCGTGCCCGCCGCGACGTGCGCGCTGTACTCGCCGAGCGAGTGCCCCGCGACGACGTCGGCCATCTCGCCGAACGCGCGCAGCAGCGCGACCGAGCTCGTCAGCACCGCCGGCTGCGTGTTGCGCGTCAGCTTCAGCTGCTCCTCGGGCCCTTCGAAGCAGAGCTTCGAGAGCGACTCCGCGAGCGCGCGATCGGCCGCCTCGAACACCGCGCGCGCGGCGTCGGAGGCCTCGAACGCCTCGCGGCCCATGCCGACCTTCTGCGAGCCCTGCCCCGGGAAGACGAACGCCACCTTCCCCTTCGTGATCACGCCCTTCGTCATGGCCTCACCCCGGTTCGGCGATCACGCGCCGAAAGCGTGCTTCTTCAGCCGCTTCAGCACGAAGAAGCTCACCGGGATCCGCAGCCCCGCGAGCGCGACGTACGCCTTGCCCAGCAGGAGGTCGGGATCATCCGGATAGATCTGCACGATGTAGTCGCGCAGCGGCGGGCCGAAGAGCCCGTTGCCGCCGAGCGAGTAGTCGAGCAGCAGCGCGTTCGGATAGCGCGCGTCGCGCGCGCCCGGCTGCACCGCGTGCACGCGATAGAACCCGTGCCGCTTCGGCTTCTCCTCGCTCGGCACGTACACGTGCGGGGCCTCGTCGCCGTTCTGGCGGACGACGATGTTGTAGCCCTGGAGGAAGGGTGACGGCCCCTCGGCGCGCGGTGCGCCCTCGTAGAAGCCCTTCGTGAACTTGCGGATGCCGAGCAGCTTCGTGAGCCCGAGCGCGTTGCCGCCCGCGAGCTCCCAGCCCGCGAGATCCTCGAAGCGCGGCGCAGTGCCGTTCGTCATCAGCGTCTCGCGCTCGCCCTGCCCGATCTCGCGCAGGATCTCGAGCCACGAGTAGCGACGGCGCGGCTCGATGCTCGAGGAGCCGGCGCTGCTCGGCGTGATCGCGGGCGATGCTGCGGGGTCCGTCGACATCGACCGCTCTCCTGGCGCCAGCGAGAGGTCAGCTGGCGTGCTTCTCGACGAGCTTGCCGAGCCGCGGCACCGCGGCCTCGACGTTCTTCTTCGCGGTCCCGCGGAGGCGATCGTAGGTCGCCTTCACGACGCCGCTCTTGGTGCGGCGCGCCTTGTCGTCGGTGATCGCGAGCAGCGCGTCGGCGACGCGGCTCGAGTTCGCCGCGAAGTGATCGGCGACCGGCTTGCCCTGCGCCTTCGCCTCTTCGTAGACGGGATCGACCGCCTTCGCGAACTCGGGGAGGAGGTCGTTGACGACCTGCCTCACGAACCCCGGACGGATGCTCTTCACGGCGGCGTAGCCCGCGCCGATCGCCATCCCCGAGAGGCCGCCCTTGTCGGAGACCTCGTGGTCGATCAGGTGCATGCAGTCCTCGACGACCGCTGCCTTCTTCGTCTCGCTCGTCAGGACTTCGGCCAGTGCCATCGCGCTTCTCTCCGTCCCCCGGGGCGGCGCAGTGAAACCACGAATCGGCGGCTCCGTCCAGCGGAAGCCGGGCGCGCGCGCCATTCGTCAGGGTCGCGCAGGACCGCCGCGTTCCTCGGGACAGCCGTCGCCGTCCTCCACGCCGTCTCGATCCTCGGCGCGCTCCGCGCACTCGTCCTCGACGTCGGGGATGCCGTCGGCGTCGAAGTCCTCCTCGGGGCAGCCGTCCTCGTCCGCGAGCCCGTCGGTGTCCTCGGCCTGGTCGGGGCACTGATCGACGTCGTCGGCGATGTGGTCGCGATCGCGATCGTCGTCGGGGCAGCCATCGGTGTCGCGGTCGCCGTCGACGTCCTCGGGCTCGCTCGGGCACGAGTCGTAGCCGTCGACGACGCCATCGCCGTCGTCGTCGAGATCGGGGCAGCCGTCCTCGTCGTCGTGCTCGTCCAGATCCTCGGGCTCGTCGGGGCACGCGTCGGCGGCGTCGGCGATTCCGTCGCCGTCGTTGTCGAGGTCGGGACAGCCGTCGTCGTCGGCGTGCCCGTCGACGTCCTCGGCGTCGGCGGGGCACGCGTCGAGCTCGTCGTGCAGGCCGTCGCCGTCGCTGTCGGCACGCGCGCGCGGCTCCCACTGCGCGCCGCCGAGGATGCGGAACACCGGCACGCCGATCGCGTACGCGATGCCGACGCCCGCGCCGAGCGTGAACGTGAGATCGCCGACGCGGAGCAGGCCCGCCGCCCGGAGCTCGGTCGGCGCCTCGTCGTCGAAGACCAGACCGAACGTGGTCTGACCCTGGAGCTCGACGAGCGCGCCGAACATCTGGTCGAAGTCGTACGCGATCGCCGCGCCCCACGTCATCTCGGAGGTGCGGCGGCTGTCGAGCAGGCGCGCCTCCTCGCGGATGCCCGCGCCCAGGTTGATCGCGGCACGGAAGCGCTCGACGCGAAAGCCGACCGCGACGTGGCCGCCGCCGGTCACGCCGGGCTCTCCTGCGTACCGCCGCGGGATCAGCGCCTGCGCGACCGGGAAGGTGATCCAGCCGACGACCGCCACCGCGAGGTGCGCCCCGCCTCCGAGCTCCTGCTCGAAGAGGCGCACCTTGCCGCGCAGGCGCGGATCGCCGAGCGAGGTGCCGCTGCCCTGGAGGATCGATCGCGGCGCCGGTGGGACCCCCTCGCTCCAGCGGTGGCCCTCCCCCCACGTGTACGCGATGAAGGGCAGATTGACGCCGATCTGCACGAGATCGGCGAACGCGATCGCGGCGCTCAGCTGCACGGTCGCGGTGCCGGCGACGACGTCGAGCTCGCGCCCGGTGCACTCGCGCGCGGTACCGGTGATGCAGTCGTAGTCGTCGAGCGCGAAGGGACGATGCGCGTAGTCGAACAGGAGCCCGACGCTGGGCTCCCACTCGCGGCCGATCGCGGTGCCGTCGACGCCGAGGAACGCTCCTGGCCCGGGCGCGGCGTAGAAGCGATAGGCCGACGGCTCACCGAGGACGGTCTGCGCGCCGGCGACCGGGATCGCGCCGAGGAGCGACGCCGCGACGATCAGGATCGAGACGAGCGAAGGCGCAGAAGGAGCGCGCATCGCCGCGGAGGTCTGGAGTGCCACGCGCCTCATTCGGCGCGGAGCTTACATCACGCCATCGCAGCGCACGTCGCGCGCGATCGTGACGTTGTTGGCCTCGCGGCACTCGCGCGTGTCACCGGCGGGGTCCGCGACGATCCACAGGTCGGTGCCGCCTCCGGCGGGCGGATCGCTCCACGCGCACTCGACCCCTTCGCACGCGCCGGGCGCGAGATCCCCGACCGTCGCGGCGCTGCAGATCAGCGTGCCGCCCGCCGCCGGATCGCCGCGCGAGAACGTCACGCCGATGCCGCCGCCGACCGGCTCGGCGCCGCGATTGCACACGCTCGCCCGCAGGATCGCGGTGCCGCCGGTCGCATCGCAGATGCGATCGCCGCCGCGCGACGTGAGGTCGGGCGCAGCGCCCGGGATCGCATCGCCCTGGACGTTCTGCCGGAAGTTGTTGAGGCCCTCGGTCAGCCAATTGCGCGTGGCCGCGGAGGTGCGCGGGATCGCGCCGTTCTCCTCGACGTTCGTCACCGAGTACGCGTGCTGGTTCCAGATCGTGCGCGAGCGCACCCAGCGATCGGCGCCATCGCCGAACACGCGGATGCCGCGCGTGCCGACCGGGCGCGAGGCGCGACACGTGTTGCCGGTGCCCGCCGTCCCGTCGGGAGGAACCTCGCAGACGAACGCCGCCGCCTCGCACCCCGCGCCGGCGCAGCAGTCGGTGTCCGCCGTGCAGCGGCAGAGGCCCGCGTCGCACACGCCGGACACGCAGTCCTCGGCGCCGCCGCAGCGGACACCGGGGAAGAGCGGATCGGTGTTGCGCGGCCCGAGCCCGAACGGCGCGCAGTCGCGGCCGGTCGCGAACCCGGGCGTCGGGCAATTGAAGTTGTCGCCGATGACGATCTCGGCGTTGAAGTCGCCGTCGAGGTCGGCGATCACCGGGTTCTCGTACCAGGTGCACGAGGAGCGCGACTGGCTGAAGAGCACGTCGCCGCTCTCACCGTCGTACACGCGCACGAAGCACTCGTCGCCGTAGACGACCTCGGCGCGTCCGTCGCCCTCGAAGTCGAACACGCTCGAGCCCGTCACGTTGCTCGACTGATCCTGCGCGGGCTGCGACCACAGCACGCCCGTCGTCGCCGCCGACGCGCACACGCCGCCGCGCGCGGCCCCGCAGTCGGGATCGAAGACCGAGTACGCGTTCGCGCCCGCGCTGCCGAACTCGGGCACGCCGTCGCCGTCGAAGTCGGCGATCGTCGGCGGTCCGCCCGAGCCGCCGCCCGGCAGCGTCACCGGCCCGAACACGACCGTGCCGTCGAGGGTCTGGATGCGCGCCGTGCCCGACGAGATCACCGCGACCTCGGGCGCGGTGTCGGGCCAGGCGGCGCCGCCCGGGAACGCGCCGAAGTCCGCGATCGCGACGTGCCCGTGCGGCTGACCGCCGGTGGCGTACGCCTCGACGACCCACTGCCGCAGCGCGACGTCCCACTGCCAGACGCCGTGCCCTCCGACGAGCTCGACCTGCGGATCGTCGTCGACGTTCGCGACGACCGCGAACGTGCCGGTGCTCGAGTAGTCGAGGAGCATCGCGCTCGTCTCGTCGATCAGCACGCCGCTCGCGTCGAGGACGACCGCGCCGCGCAGCACCTCCGGCGACCCGTCGTCGTCGAGATCGTAGATCGAAGGGCCTGCCCAGCCCTGACCGGCGATGTCGTACGGCGTTCCATCGCTGCGCGTCGAGCTCCAGAGCACCCGCCACGCCGACGTCGTGTCGTCGTACGTGAACGCGACCACGCCGCCGCCCGCCTCGTACGCGACGATCTCGGCGACCCCGTCGCCGGTGAGATCCCCGAGCGCGACCGGCGACGAGTGCGAGACGAGCTGCAGCGATCCGAGCTCCGCCGTCTGCGTGCAGGTCGCGCCGTCGAGGATCCGGATCACGCCGGTCGGCAGCTCGCTCGAGCCGTCCTCGCCGTCGTCGAACACCGCGACGATCGACGGCCGGCGCGGCTCGTCGGGGCCGCGGCCGATCCCGAAGTCGACCACCATCGGCGTCGCGAGCACGTGCAGATGCAGCGGGAACACGTCGCCCGCGGGCGCCTCGGTGAGCTGACACTCGACCGTCGGCGTGAACGCTCCCGCGACCACGATGCGCGAGCACATCGAGTCCGCGATGCGCCCGGGCGGCACGCCGTACGGGATGCAGCGCATCAGCGTGGCGTCGCAGTACGCGTCTCCGCCGCACTCGTCCGAGCTCGCGCAGGGACCCCCGTCGGGCGCGCAGGTGCCGGTGACGCAGAGCTCGCCCTCGGCGCAGCTCGGCACGCACGCGCTCGTGCTGCCGTCGTCGCCCGCGTCCGTCACGGTCGACGTCTGGCAGCGACCGTCGACGCACACGCGCCCGCCGCGGCACTGCGCGGAGGTCGTGCACGTGTTGCCGTCGGGCGGAGGGCCGCACTCGCATCCCGCCGCCGAGAGCGCGAGGAGGACGATGAAGGGAAGCGCGAGGAAGAAGCGACGCATCCCGCCCAGTGTCTCAAGACGCGCGCCCGGGTTCCACTGCCGCGAGCGAGGCGCGGACCGTAGACTCCGCCGCCATGCGGACGATCTCGCGCGAGGACGCGCGCGCGTTCCTCGTCTCTCACCTCGGTCTCGCCCGGTTCCGGCGCGAGCGCGGCGCGAAGGGCGTGCGCGCGATGCTCGACGCGCTCCGCTGCGTGCAGCTCGATCCGCTCGATCCGATGGGCACCAACGGCGACCTGGTCGCGCTGGCGCGCGTCGACGGGCTCGCGAAGGGCGAGCTCTACGAGCACACCCTGCCCGGCCACGCGTTCGAGCACTTCGCGAAGGAGCGCTGCCTGCTGCCGGCCCGCGCGTTCCCGTACTACCGCGATCAGTCGGCGGAGACGCCGTGGTGGCGGCTCGGGGACCGGCTGAAGAAGCTGCCGCCGGGCGTCGTCGAGGCGGTGCGCGACGAGATCGCCGCGCGCGGTCCGATCGCGGCGAGCGCGCTCGAGGATCGAGGGCGCGTCGAGCCGATGGACTGGAGCGGCTGGAAGGGCACCGGCAAGGCGGCCTCGATGGCGATCGAGGTGCTCTGGACGCGCTGCGAGATCGTGGTCGCGGGCCGCAGCGGGCGGGGGAAGCTGTGGGACGTGCCGGCGCGCGCGCTCCCGCTGCATCACGACGTCGCGATCGAGCCGCACGCGTTCGAGCGGTGGGCGCTGTCGGAGCGCGTCGAGGCCGCCGGGCTGCTCGCGCGCGCAGGCGGCGCGACCTGGTCGATGCTGCGGAGCACGCGCACCGGCGGGCTGGTCGACGCACAGATCGCCGAGGGCGCGCTCGAGGAGATCGCGATCGAGGGCGCGCGGCGGCCGTACCTCGCGCCCGCGGGCTTCCTCGAGCGTCGCGTCGTCGTGCCCGACGATCGGATGCGCATCCTCGGTCCGCTCGATCCGCTGCTCTGGGATCGCGACCTCGTGCGCCACGTGCTCGGGCTCGAGTACGTGTGGGAGGTCTACAAGCCCGCGGCGGAGCGGCGCTGGGGCTGGTACGTGATGCCGCTGCTGCACCACGGCCGGCTGGTCGGGCGCCTCGAGGGGCGCACCGAGGACGCGACGCTGGTGATCGAGCGCGTGTGGCGTGAGCCCGACGTCGCGCTCGACGAGGACGCGCTCGACGCGGCGCTCGAGCGACACGCGATCGCCTGCCGCTGCGATCGCGTCGTGCGCAAGCGCGCGGCGCGACGTCGCTGATCGCGCGCGATCGCGGCGCACCTTCCCGGTGGAGAACCGGCGTCCGATCAAGGGCGAATGAAGTAGCGGCTGGTGCTGGGGCGCTGGACGAAGCGCGAGAGCTCGGTGCGGACCACGTCCTTGAGACCCGTCGTCGCGTGCGCGGGCATGCGCGGCGCCGGCACGAGCCCGGCTGCGCGCGCGATCGCCTCGAGCGTCTTCGGCGTGAACGCGTTGACGTGCTCGAGCGGATGCACGACGCGCATCTCGTCGAACGTCGAGGGCGGGCCGTCCAGCGCGCTGGCGTCGGGCACCTCGATCAGCAGGACGCCGCCGGGACGCAGCGCGCGCACGATTCCGTCGAGCACCGCGCGCGGAGACGTCACGTGCTCGAGCACCTCCATCAGCGTGGCCGCGTCGAAGCGCCCCTCGCTCGCCGCGAGCGCATCCTCGATCGTCGGGTGCACGCGGACGCCGTCGTGCTCGGCGCGCGCGGTGCGCGTGACGCTCGGGTCGACCCCGCGCGCGTCGAACCCCAGCGCGCTCGCGACCCGGAGCGCACGGCCGTCGCCGCAGCCGACGTCGAGCAACCGGAACGGCCACGCGCACCCGGCGAGGCCGTGCAGCCGCAGCATGTGCTTGAAGAGCTGACGGCCCTGCTCGAAGCGAGACGCGGCGCTCGCGCCGCCGGCGTGCTCGGCCTCGAAGCGCTCGATCTGCGCGCCGTCGATCCACTCGCTGTAGAGCCGCGTCAGGCCGCTCTCGTCGAGCACGCGCGCATGGAAGAAGAGCGAGCAGGCGGCGCACCGCACCAGACGGAAGCGCTCCGTGCCGAGCGCCGCGACGACGTCAGCGGCGTAGTGGTGCTGCGCCAGGAATCCGCTGACTGGCTCGTCCGCGAAGCGCCCCGCCCACACCGTGTCGAGCCGGGTGTCGTCGCATGTCGGACACGACTCCCGCTCGACGAAGGTCACTCGGTCGGATGCCGACAAGCGGCGCGGACTCTCGACGACGACGACTCCCATGCGCGTCTACGTAGAGCCGTGGGCGGCCGCGAAAACGCTCCCGATGCGGGTATGTGCGTGCGAGGCGATGTGCCTCGATGCCCGTCAGATCCAGGAGAAGCTCTCGATCGCGCGCGCGAGCTCGACATCGGCGCGCGTCACCCGGTTGCCGGCGTCGTGCGTGCGCAGCGCGAGCTCGACGGTCGCGTACACGTTGTGGATCTCGGCGTGATGATCGCGCTGCTCCGCCTCGTACGAGAGCCGCACCAGGAAGCTGATCGCCTCGCGGTGGTTCCGGAAGACGAACGTCTTCTTCAGCGCGCCGTCGCGGTGCGACCAGCTGGCGAGGTTCGCGAGCTCGGCCTCGATCTCGTCGTCGGTGAGCGGTGTGCGTGCCATGCGACGGAGGATGCCACGCGGAGGCGCGCGCGGCGGCGGCCACAGGCATGAAACGGCGGCAGCGAGGGACGGACGCCCCCGAGCACCTCGCGCCGTGAGGCTGGCCCTCAGCGGCACCCGGTGACGAGCACGGAACGCAGCCTACTTCCTGTAGGTGAGTACCGCGCGCAGGCAGCGGGTGACGATCAGGGCCAGCATCGCGGCGCGTCCTTCCCGGTGGCGAACCGGCTTCTTCTCAGTCAGAGCGCGTGGCGCGACTTCAGCTCGAGGTAGCGGTTCACCGTCGCGACCGCGAGCTCGCCCGGAGGCGACTCGACCAGCGCGACGCCCGAGGCGCGCAGGTGTGCCTTCACCGCCGCGCGCTCCGCGAGCAGATCGGCCGCCGCCGCGCGGACGTACGCGTCGTGCGCGCGCGCGGCGGGTCTCGACGCGAGCTCGTGCGCGACCGGATCGTGCATCGTCACGCACACCGGCAGGTGGCGACGCCGCAGCACCGCCGCGTGCTGCGCGAGTGGCATCGCGTGCGCCTCGTCGAGCAGGTCGCTGAACACGACCACCAGCGCGCGGCGCGGCACCCGCACCCGCACGAACTCGACGAAGCGCCGGAAGTCGACGTGCGTGAGCTCGGGCTCGATCGGGAAGAGCGCCTCGAGCAGGCGCCGGTACTGCGCGGCGCCGCGCGCCGGCGGCACGAAGACCCGCACGTCGTCCGCGAGCACGACGAGCCCCACGCGATCACCCTGCCGCAGCGCGACGTACGCGAGGAGCAGCGCGGCGTGCACCGCGTGATCGAGCTTGGTGAGCCCGCCGCCCGCGCCGCCGAGGCGGCTCGCCATCATGCGGCCGGCGTCGACGGCGAGGAGCACCTGCTGGCTCTTCTCCTGCTGCATCACGCGCGTCACCGGCCGATGCCGCTTCGCGCTCGACTTCCAGTCGAGATCCCGGAACGCATCGCCCGACACGTACTCGCGCAGCTGCTCGAACTCGCCCCCGCCGCCCACCACCCGCACGCTGCGGAGCCCCTGCGCGCGCATCGCGCCGAGGCGCGCCGAGAGCGCGTATCGCCGCGCGCCGAGCACGTTCGGATAGACGCGCGCCTCCGCGCTCGCCGGCACCTCGAGCACGGCGGCGCCGAGCCCGAGCCCACCCTCGACGCGCAGGTGCAGATCCCCGAACCTCGCGCGCCCCCGACGCGGCGGCACGACGACGTACGCGAGCTCGCGCCGCGCGTGCGGCGGCAGATCGATCGAGAGCTCGGCGGGCTCGGCGGTCCACCCGTCGGGCAGGTCGTCGCGCACGGTCACCCGGATCG
>JALYRN010000977.1 GCA_030855295.1 Myxococcota bacterium
GTGAGCGGCCCCCGGCAGGCGCAGCGCCGGGCGCGGGTGATCGGCGTCGTCGCCTCCGCCGGCGGTCCCGGCGCCCTCGCGTCCGTGATCGAGCGGCTGCCGCCCGGGAAGTTCGCGCCGCTCCTGATCGTGCAGCACGTGGCGAAGGGATTCGCCGAGGGGCTCGCGCGCTGGCTGTCGGCGACCGGGAATCCGGTGGTCGTCGCCGAGCACGGAGTGGTGCCGGAGCGCGGGCACGCCTACATCGCGCCCGACGACCGACACCTCGGGCTCGCGCTCGATGGGACGATCTCCATCTCGGAGGCGCCGCCGGTCGGGCTCTTCCGTCCCTCGTGCACGTGGATGTTGTCGTCGCTCGCGAGGGCGCTCGGGCCCGACGCCGGCGCGATCGTGCTCACCGGGATGGGCGTCGACGGGGCCGCCGGGGCGCTCGAGGTGCGGCGCGCCGGGGGCGACGTCGTCGCGCAGGACGAGGCGAGCTCGGTCGTGTTCGGAATGCCGCAGGCCGCCATCGCGTTGGGCGCCACCGACGAGGTGCTCCCGCTGGTCGACATCGCCCAGTGGATCGTCGACAAGAGCACGGTGATCCGATGAAGGTCCTGCTGGTCGAGGACAGCCGCACCCAGGCTCGGCGCTTCCAGAGCGCGCTCGCGAGCGCCGGCATGGAGGTCACGACGCGCCACGACGGAGCGGAGGGCCTGCGCGCCGCGCAGGCGGAGCCGTTCGACGTCGTGGTCAGCGACGTCATGATGCCGGAGCTCGACGGCTGGGAGCTCTGCCTGGCGCTGCGCGCCGACGAGCGGACGGCGGCGGTGCCGATCGTGGTGATGACCTCGCTCACCGATCCGGACGACGTGCTGCGCGCGCTCGCTGCGGGCGCCGACGGCTACGTGGGCAAGCCGTTCGAGGACGAGGTGCTCGTCGACCGCGTGCGCCTCGTCGCGGACCGGCGGCGTGCGCCGCTCCAGCACGTCGAGATCCACGGACGCGCGCTGCCGATCACGGCCTCGCGCGAGACGATCCTGTCGGTGCTCAGCTGTGCCCTCGAGGACGCGTCGTCTCGCCACGCGGAGCTCGCGGCGAGCCGCGCGCGCCTCGAGAAGTCGAAGGCGCAGCAGGACGAGATGATCGGCGTCGTCGCGCACGAGCTACGCACGCCGCTCAACGTGCTGCTCCTCCGCGCGGGGCTCGAAGAGGCCGGCGCGGGCGAGCGCCAGGCGCAGGGTCGGCCTTCGCTGCCGGCCCTCTCCGAGCTGGTCGCGCGCAACGTCCGGGCGATGAGCACCATCGTCGACGACCTGCTCGACGTGGCGCGGATCGAGTCCGGCTCGATCCGCGTCATCGCGCGCGTCGGTGACCTCGCCGCCCTCGCGAACGAGGTCGCGCGCCGCTTCGAGGTCGTCTCGGCGCGGCACCCGGTCGAGGTCGAGGCGTCGCGCCGTGTCGACGCGGTGTTCGATGCGGCGCGCGTCGAGCAGGTGATCGCCAACCTGCTGTCGAACGCGATCAAGTACTCGCCGGACGGCGGCCGCATCGTCGTGCGCGTCGAGACGCAGGACGGGCTCGCGTGCGTCGTGGTGGAGGACGAGGGCATCGGCATCCCGGAGGGCGTCGAGGAGCGCCTCTTCGGTCGATACGTGCGCGCTCCGGGCAGCGAGAACGTCGCCAAGGGCGTGGGGCTCGGGCTCTACATCTCGCGCCGGCTGGTCGAGCTGCAGGGCGGCACGATCGGCGCGGCCCGCCGCGACGAGAAGGGCTCCCGGTTCTGGTTCACGGTGCCGCTCGCGCGCTGAGCGAGTGCCTCCCTCGCGCGCTGCCACGGGGCATTCCGACACGCTTTCGGCGTGCCACACGGCGCGCCCTCACATCGCGATCCTCCCCCCGCAGAAAGCGGATCAAACGCGAGCCCGAGTTGTTATCCTGCCCGTCCGCGCGACCTCATCGCGCGGTTGCGCCCGTTCGCGGGGGACAGGGAGGTCGGCGTGACTGGCGAGATGGACCCGCGCCTCGTAGAGGCGCTCGGCGCCGCAGAAGCGTCGCCCGATGACGACGCGCGCTGGGACGAGCTCGAGGAGCTCGCCGACACCCTCCAGCGACCCGACGAGGTCGGCGCGCTCTATCGCGACGTGCTCGCACGCGCGCACGCGCCGGAGCTCGCGGAGCGGCTCGCACGTCGCGCCGTCGGATTCCACGACGAGTGGTTCGGCGACGAGTCGCCGCACCTCGTCGACGTGCTGACGCGCGTGCTCGCGGTCGACCCCGGCGCCGACTGGGCGCTGCAGCGCGCGACCGTCGTGCTGACCGTGCGCGAGCGGTGGAACGACCTGCTCGGCCTCTACGATCGCTCGCTGGCCGCGGCGACCGAGCAGTGGCGTCGCACGTCGCTCCTCGAGGAAGCCGCGCAGCTCGCGAAGGACTTCGCGGGACAGCCCGATCGCGCGATCGACTACCAGAAGCAGCTCCTGTTGCTTCGTCCGGACGACGCGCAGCTCGCGGCGTCGCTCGAGCGTCTCCTCGAGCGGCAGGGGCGCTGGCCCGAGCTGATCGACGTCTGGCGCAAGCGCATCGCCGACGGGGACGCCGACGCGAGCACGCTCGTCGAGCGCATCGCGTCGAGCTACCTCGATCACCTCGACGACCCGGCCTCCGCGCTGGTCGAGGCGCGCGCGCTCCTCGAGGAGGAGCGCTCGGTCGCGCACGCGATCACGCTGCTCGAGCGGATCCTCGCGCTCCCGAGCGCGAGCTCGGACGCGGCGCTGACGGCGGCGCTGACGGCGGTACGGCGGGGCGCGCTGGCGCTCCTGCGCGAGCGCTACGAGGCGGAGTCGCGCGGCACCGACGTCGAGCGAATCCTCGCGGTGGCGCTGGAGTTCGGGAGCCGCGACGAGACGATCGCGATCCATCGCGAGCTCGGCGAGCGCACCGCCGCGCGTGGAGACGAAGCGGCGTCGATCGGCCACTGGGCCTCGCTCCTGCTGCTCGATCCGACCGCCGACGACGCCGAGCAGCGGCTCCGGCAGCTCGCCGCGTCGACGGGCGCGCACGATCGTCACGCCGACGCGCTGGTCGCGGCCGCCGACGCTGCGTACGAC
>JALYRN010000163.1 GCA_030855295.1 Myxococcota bacterium
CCCGATCCGTCGTGGCGGCGGCGAGGGCCGCGGATCGCGCGGCGGCCCGAAGCGCCCGCGCACCGGTCGCGACTCCGATCGAGAGCCGCCGCGCTGACTCGACAGCTCGACAGGAGTGCTCGCCCCGGAGGGCGCGCACGGGAGCGCGCGCTTCGCGCGCGGGATGAACGCCGAGCCCTTCGCGACCATGTGGAAGTCGCGCGGCACGACCGACTGCCCCGTCGCACGCGCGCGTTCGCTCGCGAGCCGGTAGTGCGTCGAGTTGATCTCGACGGTGTCGAAGTGCTGCGCGTAGTGCGCGAGGCGATCGCGCGCCGGCAGCCCCGGCGGATAGAACACGCCGCTCCCGTCCGGATAGACCCACCCGGAGGGCGGGGGCACGATCGAGAGCGTCGACGCGGCGCGGCGGCCCCCGACCGGGATGCGAGAGCGTGGTAGTCTCGCGCCGTGTCGAGCCGGCTTCTCCTCGCCCTTTTCGCCCTCGTCCTCGCTCCCTCCGCGCTGTCTTCGTGCGCCGCGATCTCGGAGCCGCCCGATCTCCGGATGCGCGTCCGGTGGAGCCTGACCGAGCCCTCGGTGCTGCCCGCCAACGTCGATCGCATCAGCCTCGACGTGTTCGTCGAGGGCGAGGCCGACGCGGACAACTCGATCCACACCGTCGAGAACCTCGAGGACGCCGACATGAACGGGCGTCGCGAGCTGATCCGCGGGGGGCTGCCGACCGGCGAGCCGATCTGGATGCGCATCACCGGCGAGGTCGGCGGCGCGGCGGTGTACGTCGGTCACGTCGGGCCGATCGTCCTGCGCGCGGGCGAGCGCCGCTACGTCGAGCCGTTCATGTTCCGCATCGACGACTCGACCGCGCTCCCGAGCACGATGGTCCAGGGGCGCCTGCTCCACAGCGCGACCGCGCTGCCCGACGGCCGCGTGCTGATCGCGGGCGGCTACGACAGCGCGACGATGGCGACCTGCCCTGCCGGCGAGGCGGAGGGCTCGCGCTGCTTCACGCTCGAGGCGAGCGACGAGGCGCTGGTGTTCGATCCCTCGGAGGCGCGCTTCCACGTCGTCCGCGGCGGGATGACCGAGGCGCGCGGCGGCCACACCGGGACCGCGCTCCCCGACGGGCGTGTGCTCCTCGCGGGCGGCGCGAGCGAGGCGCTCCTCGTGATGATCCCCCAGGGGCCGGCCGCCGCGCCGACCGGGTTCGCGATCGACCTGCGCCCGCGGAGGCTCGACGACACGCAAGCCGCGCTCGCGACGTTCGAGATCTTCGACCCCGAGGCGAGCCCGGAGGAAGAGGACGTCGACTCCGACGGCGACCCCGGCCGGGGCGGCTTCGTCGGGGCCGCGGACGCGCCCGCACAGCCGGGTCGCCTCGATCGCGCGCGCTTCCTCGCGACCGCGTCGCCGGTGCCCGGCACGCGCCGGGTGATCATCGCGGGCGGCCTCGGCGATCCCAGCTCGCGCACCACCTTCGTCGTGTTCGACGCGGATCGCGCGGGCGGCTACGGCGTGCTCGACAACCCGGCCAACGTTCTCGCGGCATCGCGCGTCGCGGCGGGATCGATCGCCGTGGGCAGCGGCGCCAGCGCCGCGGTGTGGATGATCGGCGGCACGCCCGCGGCCGACGACGCCGCGCTCGCCGAGGTGTGGAGCCCCAGCGCGACCGATCCGAACGGCGCGTCGGCGTCGGCGGCGGCAGCGCCGCTGATGTTCCCGCAGCAGATGACCGGCACGCCGGCGTCGCACCCGGAGTGGAGCCTCGCGTGGCCGCTGCTCGCGCCGATCGATGGTGGCACCCACGTGCTCGCAGTCGGCTGGTACGGCCCTCGGTGCGCGGTCGGCGATCCGATGCCGGTGTTCGCGGGCGTCGTCGATCCCACCGAGCTCTGCGGCGTCGCGCGCACGCGCAACTTCACGGTCGACGTCGGCACGGGCCTCGCGGTCCCGACCTCGACGCACAACCCGCACGCCTTCGGCGCGAGCGCGGTGCTCGACGACGGCCGCGCGCTGTTCTCGGGCGGCATCTCGACGCTGCAGTGGAACGCCACGAACACGATCGACGTGTTCACCGGCGAGGTGGACGCGAGCGGCGCCGCGGCGCTGAGCCCGACGCCGATCCTGCTCGAGGCCGGTCGCGCGCTGCACAGCGCGACGCCGCTGCGCGACGGCGGCATGCTGGTGTTCGGCGGCGTGAGCTTCGGCCTCGGCGTGAACGCGCTGTCGTTCCCCCCGGCCGAAGTGCTCTACCTCGCGCGCTGAGTCGACAGGAGTGCTCGCCCCGGAGGTCGCGTACGGGAGCGCGCGCCGCGCGCGCGTACGGGAGGTCCCGGAGCGGGCGAGCCGATCGACTGCAGGAGTGCTCGCCCCGGAGGTCGCGTACGGGAGCGCGCGCCGCGCGCGCGGACGGAAGGTCCCGGAGCGGGCGAGCCGATCGCACAGCAGGAGTGCTCGCCGCTCGCGCCTACTCGGGGCGAGCGGTCGCGAGCGCGAGCACGCGCTTGTAGGCGTCCTTGCGGGGAATGCCCTCGCGCTGGGCGAGGCGGTCGGCCGCTTCCTTCGTGCCGAGCGCCTCGGCGTCGAGCCACTCGAGGATCTCTTCGTCGGAGGCGGGCTCTCGCTCTTCCTCGGGAGGCGTGTCGGGAGCGGCGATCACGAGCGTGATCTCTCCGAGCGTGCCGCCGGCGTAGCGCGCCGCGAGCGCCTCGAGGGTGTCGCGCGCGATCTCCTCGTGCATCTTCGTCAGCTCTCGGCACACCGCAGCGCGCCGCTCGGGGCCCAGCACGCTCGCGAGATCGCGCAGCGTCGCGGCGATGCGGCTCGGCGCCTCGAAGAGGATCACCGCGCCACGTGCTTTCGCGATCGCGGCGAGCGCTCGCGTCCTCCTGCCGCCGCCGCGCGGAAGGAACCCGACGAACTCGAAGCTCGGCGCCGACAGGCCGCTCGCGACCAGCGCCGCGATCGGCGCGCTCGCGCCCGGGATCGGCTCGACCGGGATGCCTGCTTCCGCCGCCGCGCGCACCAGCTCGGCGCCGGGATCGCTCACCAGCGGCGTGCCCGCGTCGCTCACCAGCGCGAGGCGCGCGCCGCCGCGCATCTCCTCGACCAGCGAGTCCACCTTCGCGCGCGGCGTGTGGGCGTGGAACGAGCGCAGCGGGGTGCCGATCGAGTGGTGCCGGCACAGGTTCAACGTGCGGCGCGTGTCCTCCGCGAGGATGACGTCGGCCTCGCGCAGCGTCCGCAGCGCGCGCAGCGTGATGTCCTCGAGGTTGCCGATCGGCGTGGCGACGACCGACAGCCGCCCGCGCCCGACTTTCGCGTCGGCGTCCATCAGGACGGCAGCGCCGAGCGCTCGACGTGCTCCTCGAGGTACGCGCGGATCTTGCCCTGGAGGCGCTTCTCGATCTGGCGCACGCGCTCTCGCGTGACGCCGAACTGGTCGCCGAGCTCCTGCAGCGTCTTGGGCTCCTCGGACATCAGCCGCTCGCGGAAGATGACGTCTTCCTTGCCCGACAGCGTGCTCCCGAACTCGTGGATCTTCTCGCTGAGGAGCTCGCCGACCTCGGCGATCGCGAGCTGCTCGTCGGCGGGGCGATCGGTCCCCGCCATCGTGTCGATGCGCGACGTCGCCTTGCCGTCTCCGCCCTGGCCGACCGGCGCATCGAGCGAGAGCTCGCCCATCCCGAGCCGGCGCTCCATGTGCACGACCTCCTCGGTCGGCACCGAGAGGTTCTTCGCGATCGTCTCGGCGGTGGGATCGATCCCCATCGCCGACAGCCGCGCCTTCTCCTTCTTCAGGTTGAAGAAGAGCTTGCGCTGCGCCTGCGTCGTCCCGAGCTTCACCATCCGCCAGTTGTTGAGGATGAAGCGGAGGATGTACGCGCGGATCCACCACGCCGCGTACGACGAGAGCTTCACGCCGCGGTAGGGGTCGTACTTCTTCACGGCCTGCATCAGGCCGATGTTCCCCTCCTGGATCAGGTCGAGGATGTTCCGGTACGCGCGCCGGTAGTCGTACGCGATCTTGACGACGAGCCGCAGGTTCGACGTGACCAGCTTGCGCGCCGCGTCGACGTCGCCGCCCTCCACGTACTTCACCGCGAGCTCGTGCGTCTGCTCGGGCGTGAGCAGCGAGTAGCGCTGCACGTCGCGCATGTAGGCCTGCAGCGGGTCGAGCGTCGCGATGCCGCCGCTCGTGCCGGTGCGCACCGGCGGCAGCGGCCCCTCGAGGTCGACCTCGGGAACCGGCTCGCCCTCGACCACCTCGCCTTCGAGCGCCTCACCCTCGATCGCATCGTCGTCGTCGCCGGCGCTCGCCTCGGCGGGCTCGTCGGGGCCGCGATCGCCGTCGTCCGCGACCTCGCCATCGACCACTTCGCCGCGGAGCACGCCGTCGTCGGCCGCGAAGTCGCCGCCCTCCATCACTTCCTCGCCGTCGTCTCGAGCCCCGCCGTCTCGAGCCCCGCCGTCTCGAGCATGGTCACCCACATCCGACGCTTCGCGCGCACCTTGCGGCTTCTCGGTCGATCGCGTCTTGCGGGCCATCGGAACTCCGTGTGAGGCGCCGAGCAGTCTCGTGCAAGGGCAGGGCCGCCGCCAAGCGCACTGCTCGTCCGAAGGCCGCTCATTCGCTGGATCACCGCGCCATCGACGATCGAGCGTAGATCACGTCCCGATCCTGACCCGCCGTGAGCAGCTCGTAGCGCCCGTCGGAAGCCTGGAGCGCCGACTCCTCCGCGCTGCCGCGCCGCACCACCACCCATTCCGGTCCGAGCTCGTCCAGCCGCGCCAGATACTCCGCGCGTGACGCGAACGGAATGTAGAGCACGCGATTGCTCATCCGCTCGTTCCAGAGATTCCCGATGAAGAGCACCTCGTCGTCGAACACCACGAGGTCTCCCGCCCCGATGCGTGCCTCGCGGAGACGGCTCGCCTCGATCGGCAGCAGGTTGTGACTGACCTGCGCGTGCACCCGCTCGTCGGGCGCCTGGGACGCGAGCTCCAGCGCCGTCGGCACGGAGACGTCCCACCCGGGCACGGCCCAGAAGAGCGTGATCAGGTTGAGCGCACCCATCGCGCCGATCGCCGACTCGCCGAGCATGCGCAGCCGCGGCCGGGCGAGCAGCGCGAACACCACGATCAGCGCCACCGCCGGCGTCGGCAGCGCATAGCGCGCCCAGAAGTACGCGGGCGACGTGATCAGAGGGAACGAGCCCAGCGCGAACAGCAGCACCAGTCGTACGTCGCGCAGCAAGGCCCCGTGGTCACGAGCCGCGAACGCCTTCAGCGAGCGTGCGACCGTCGCGCCGATCGCGATCACCAGCAGCGGCAGCGCGATGAACGTGATCCCGTAGCCGTACGCGTGCCGCCGCGTGTCGTGGTAGTCCTCGCCGGGACGAGGCGGGCCGTACATCTCCTCGAGCACCTGAGGGAGCGGCCACTGCATGTCGGTGATGTCCCAGGTGCCCTCGAACGTGATCCCGAGCAGCCGAGAGTGGTAGCGCAGCGGCCAGATCGGATTCTCGTAGAGCACCCAGTTCCGCACGTACGTCGGCGCCGCGAGGATCGCCACCACGACCGTCGCTCCGATCGCATGGAGCACCGTGCGCCCGTCTCGATGCCGGATCGCGCGCGCGATCACCCGCACGAGCGCAACACCACCGATCAGCGCGACGTACGCGATCCCCGTCGGCTTCGTGCCGCCGACGAATCCCAGCGCGAGCCCCGAGAGCCACAGGTCCTGCACCCGGAGCTCGGGGCGCGTCACGAAGTGGAGCGCGGCCAGGTACCCGGCGAGCACCGCGACGTCGACGTACGTGCTCCGCATCTGCAGGATCACGCCGGGCATGGTGACGAGGACGCACGCGAGGCCGAGCGCGCCCGGACGCCAGTCGCCGTGGGGACGCACGATGCAGACGAAGGCGAGGATCGAGATCGCCCCCATCACGCTGGGCACCGCGTCGATCAGGCGACGATCCGAGAAGATCGTCACCCACAGCATCAGATTCTCGGAGGTGCGCGGATACGCGTTGATCCACTCGTGCTGGTGAGGGACCTCGACCATCGAGAAGCCGCGGTTCTGGATGACGAACCCGGCCATGGGCTCGTGGTACCAGAGGCCGTCCCATCCCCCGCTCGGCGCGAGCCAAGCCAGCCAGGTCGTCCACAGCAGGATGCCGACGACGATCGGGAACAGCACCACCGCGCTGCTCCGCGCGCGCCACGCCATCACGAGCGCATCGAGCGGGAGCTTCGAGATCGACCTCACGTCGCCGGCGATCGTCGCGACACGCTCATCGCGCGGAGCGAGCGCGAGGCTCGCCGCGAGCGTGGCCACCGCGAGGAGGAGAACGGCGGCGCCGAGGCTCACGCGATCGAGCTGATCGATCCACCCGAGCACTTGGATCGGCACGAGCACGAGCCCGAGCGAGATCATCGCTGCGGCGAGCGCGGCCTCGGTCCGGCTCTCGCGATAGAGCCGACGTGCGAGCGCGCAGCCCGCGACGATCGCGAGGACGCTCAGCGTGCAGAAGATCGCCACGCGCTCAGCGCCTGCGCGCCACGTACAGCACGTGCGGGTAGGGGAGGATGTCGACCATCGCGTGCAGCTTCACGTCGAAGCCGATCCTCGTGAGCAACGATCGGAGCTCGTGCGTGCTCCAGTAGCGCGGCGGCTCCGTCGGCGACATCGCGAGATCGAGCACGTGCGCGAAGATCCGCTGCCACGCCGGCGTGGTGTCGAGATCCTTCACGAGCAGCGTCCCGCCGGGAGGCAGCAGCTCGTGCACCTGCGTCAGGAGCGTCTCCACCGCGCTCTCCGGGACGTGGTGGATGATGTCCAGCATGTACACGGCGTCGTAGCGCGCCTCGGCACGCAGCTCGGTCGCGTTCTGGACCTCGAAGTGCGCGTTGCTCACGCCGAGCCGAGCCGCGGCCTCCTTGGCCAGACCGATGCGCTTGCGGCTCAGATCGAAGCCGTCGATCGAGATGCCGGGATTCGTCTGCGCGTAGTAGAGCGCGAACAGGCCGAACCCGCAGCCGACGTCCAGCACGCGCCCGGTCTCGGGCAGGTACTGCCCGATCTCCTGGAGGAATCGCTGCCGGAAGATCTTGAACCGACCCCACGAATAGCCACGCACGATCGGGTCTCGGTACGCCGCGATCGCGCGCTGGATCGCGAGCGGTCCGGGCACGGGCGCGACGCCCGTCGTCGTGCTCGCGTCGGGCGCGCCCGCGTCGGAACGAACAGCGGCGATGCGAGGATTGGCAGACACGGCGGGACGTAGACTGGACCATGGCCCGCGACAGGTGCAAGGACGCACGCGCCTCCGGCTGGGCGACGACGTGCGATAGTCCGAGCCCATGCGCGCGTGGAGCTCCGACGCCCCTTCCGACGCGATCGCGCGGACCGTCGGCGCGCTCCCGCTGCTGAAGCGCCCGTATGCGTCGGCGAGGTTCAGGCTGTTCGGCGCTCGGGTCGTCGAGCGCGTCAGCCGCGCGCTTCCGCGCCAGGGCCGGCTCCTCGACGTGGGCTGCGGGATCGGCCTGCTCTCGTCGTATCTCGCGCTCCGGGAGCCCGGCCGTACGCTCGTGGGCGTCGAGCCAGACGCCGCCAAGGTCGCGGTCGCACGTCGGGCCGCCCGCGCGCTGGATCTCGAGAGCGACTACCTCGTCGGAACGCTCGACGCGCTCGCGCCGGGCGCGTCGTTCGACGGCATCGTCGCGAGCGACGTGCTCCATCACGTTCCGCGACACGAGCAGGAGCCGCTCCTACGTCGGCTGATCGAGAGCCTCCGGCCGACGGGCACGTTGGTCATCAAGGAGGTCACCACGCGCCCCCTCCGCAAGCACGCGCTGGCGTACGTCACGGACCTCGTGATGGCGGGACCGCGCGAGCCGTTCTCGTTCCGCCACCACACGGAGTGGGCGTCGCTGCTCGCCGCGCTCGGCCTCGAAGCAGACGTGGAGCTCGCCGGGCAGGGCCTGCCCTACGCACACGTCCTGGTCACCGCGCGACGACGCGCGTGACGGTGGCTCACGCCGAGCGACGGCGCGCGTGGACGGCGGAGGAGTCGTCTCGCGTCGCCGCCGACGACGAGTCGGTCGGCGGCACCCCGACCACGTTCATGATCCCGCGGTGCGGGACGCGCTTCGCGAGCGACGCCGGGTCGCCCGGCAGACCTCTCATCCGAGTCGACTGGAACGAGTAGCCGAGCTCCGCGAGCGCGCCGGTCAGCTCGCGAACGCTGCTTCCGCCTTCGGCGAGCGTGTACTCGCAGAGCTCGAGCAGGATGTACGGACGCAAGCGCCGGAGCGTATCCACCGCGCCGCGCACCACGTTCGTCTCGTAGCCGTCGACGTCGATCTTGATCAGGTCCAGCCGGTCGAGCGCCATGCGCTGCACGAACGCGTCGATCGTGATCGCCTCGGCGCCCGCCGCCGACTTCAGCTGCCCGCCATGATCCCGGTGACCGAGCTCGAGGTGCTCGAGATCCCAGCTCGAGTACACGGCCGCCGGCGGCGTCGTCTGCGCGTCTCCGACGAACGCGTGGATCGGCACGACGATGTCGCTCGCCCACGGGTTCAGCTCCACGTTCCGTCGGAGCTTGCTCATCGCGTAGATCGTCGGCTCGAACGCGTACACGCGCCCGCCGGGGCGCACGAGGCGAGCCATGTGCAGCGCGTGGGAGCCGACGTTCGCGCCGATGTCCAGGGTGATCATCCCCGGCGCGAGCAGCGTCGTGAGCGCGCGCCTGACGTCCGGCTCGAACCCGCCGAACAAGTAGATCGAGAGATCGACCGCCTCGTCGAGGTCGACCCCCCAGTGCAGGCCGTCGCGCGTGACCAGTACCTGGGTGTCGGTGCTTCCGACCATCCACCGTGCCGCCATGACAGCGTGGTGGATCCCGCGACCAATCCGCGCCTTCACGAAGCTCGGTAGGCCTACCATGCGCGGCGGAGTGGAGCGCACCGCGCCCGAGGTGTCAACCTCGCGCGCGACTCGCCTGTGTCAGGCCGGGGGCGGCGCGACCTGCAGGCGATCGGCGGGCGCGAGCACCGCGGGGCGCAGCACCGCGACGAGCTCCTCGTACTCGCTGAAGAGCGCGCACTCGATGCCGACGCGGCCGTCGGGCTGGCGCTTCGACCACACGTACGTCGGATCGACGTGCGCGAGGTGCTTGTCGGCCTTGGGGACGCGCCACGAGACGCCGGCGTACTCGCGCTTGCGCAGCATCTTCTCGAGGCCCTGGTCGTCGACGAAGCCGCTCGCGACCGTGCACTGCACCTGCTCGAGCGCGTTGAGGAGCGGGAGCGGATCGACCCCGCGCCCGACTCCGATCGTCTCGCCGAAGGGCAGCTCCTGGAGCAGGTCGGCAGGGCGCGCGGACTGCTCGACGGAGAGCACGATTCTCCCGCGGCCCTCCTTCTCGATCGTGCCGACGACGATCAGCCCGTCGCGCATCGCCTCGGCGAGCAGGTCGAGGTCGCCGTCGCGGAACATGTCGACCAGCTCGAGCCCGATGTCGTCGGGCAGCACGAGGTACGCGTCCGAGTCGGACACGTGGAACGGCGGCTGGAGCAGCAGGGACCCCTCGCCGCGCGCACGCAGCGCCTCGATCGCCTCGCCCTCGGCGAAGACGATGCTGAGAGGAAGGCCCTGGATCATCTCGGCCAGCGTGGGCTCGGTCAGTGCGGCGACGTGCATGGCCGGGACGCTACGGAGCCGCGGATCGCGGAGCAAGAAAACGCGCGGAGTACGGGCGGGTGCGCGTGATCCGACATGCGCCGCGGCGCGTTGTTTGGTCGGCCGACCAAACCGCGTCGAGGCTCACGTCCTGCGGCGCGGCGGGCGGCGGTCGGGGAGCTCTGCGAGGCACGCGAGATCCTCGAGCCACGCGAGGTAGCTGCTGACGTAGAGCGGCGCGAGCGCGACGAGCTCGTCGTCGAGCAGCGGGACACGCACCTCGACGGACGCGGCCATCGACATCTTGTCCGTGTACGTCAGGTTGAGACACGGGAGAAAGGTCTTCGCGTCGAGGTAGAGCAGCCTGCTCAGCTCGTCGACGCACTGTGTGGAGTCGAGGTACTCACGATGGCGCTCGAGCGGGTCGTAGCCCTCGAGCTCGGCAGCAAGCTCAGGGGTCAAGAGACGCCGCAG
>JALYRN010000978.1 GCA_030855295.1 Myxococcota bacterium
GATCGAGCGCCGCGCGCCGCGCCGCCATCCGCGCGCTCAAGCGGATCGCGATGCCCGCTGTCGTCGCGCTCCGCGCGCGCGCGCTGGACGCGCTGCGCAGCGAGATCCCGGACGTCGTGCTGGTGAACGGCGGCGGGACCGGCAGCCTCGACGCGACCGCGCGCGATCCCTCGGTCACCGAGGTCGCGGTCGGCTCGGGCTTCCTCTGCTCGCATCTCTTCGACGGCTACGACGGCCTGGACCTCGAGCCCGCCGAGCTCTTCGCGCTCGAGGTCTCTCGCATCCCCGACGCCGATCACGTCACCTGCGCGGGCGGCGGCTACGTCGCGTCGGGCTGGCCCTCGCCCGATCGCCTGCCGCAGCCGTATCTCCCGCGCGGCCTCTCGTGGCTCGCGCTCGAGGGCGCCGGCGAGGTGCAGTCCCCGCTCGACGTTCGCCACGCCGAGCGCCGCCCCCGCGTCGGCGATCCGATCCTCTTCCGCCCCGCGAAGGCCGGCGAGATCGCCGAGCGCTTCTCCGAGTACCTGCTGATCCGAGACGGCGCGATCGAGTCTCGCGAGCCCACCTACCGAGGCGAGCAGCGCTGTTTCTTCTGATCCCCCGGGCTCGACCGACGGCGAGGCGCTCGCTTGACGCGTCGCGCGCGTAGTGGAAAACACTATCCGTGGCGCGCGCATCCAAAGGCCCCGTGAGCGTGGTGTTGCCCGACGATCTCCGCCGGCAGGTGGAGCGCGAGGCGGCGGCGCGGGGCCTGGGCCTTTCGCCTGCGGTTCGCGTCCTGGTGGCAGAGCGCCTCCGTGACCTCGCGGAGGAGGCCGAGCTGACGCGAGCCGAGCGGTGGCAGCGGGCGCAGGCCTGGGCGAGCTGGGAAGACCCGGAGAATGCCGTCGTGGGATGGGATGAAGTCGACGCGGCGTTCGACGCCCCGGCGCCGCGCGCGCGTCGAAGGTCGTGAGACGGGTCGTCGTCGTCCGCGCGAGCTTCGTCGCCGACGTGCGGGCACAAGTGGCGTGGCTGCGAGCGAACGATCGGCGAGACTGGATCCTCGGGCTGCGGTCGGGCCTCGCGGAGGCGCGCGCGCTCTTGGCCCGGGCTCCGGCGGCCGGTGCGCGGATCGACGAGCGCGACGGCGTCGAGCTCCGGAAGCTCGTCCTTCGAAAGCTGCCCTTCGCCGCCTGGTACGTCGTCGAGGACCGCAGCGTCTGCCTGCTGCGTCTCTTCCACGCGCGGCAGGATCGACCTCGCGGCACGCGCGCTCGCCGCTGAACCGAGGCGCGCTTCGCGGCGGCCGCGCTGCGTTCGAGCGCGAGGATCGATCAGTCGGTGCCGGTGGCGCGGGAGACGTGGTGCCGGACGTCGTCGCCGGAGACCATGAACACGACCATCTCGGCGATGTTCGTGGCGTGGTCGGCGATGCGCTCGAGGTACTTCGCGCAGCTCGCGATGCGCATGCCCTCTTCGACGCGCTCGGGGTGGGTGCGGATGTAGTCCTGGCTCATGCGCAGGAGCTCGCCGTAGAGATCGTCGACCGCGTCGTCGTCGCGCAGGACGTCGCGCGCCATGCGCTCGTCCTCGTCGACGAAGCTGTCGAGCGCGCGGCGCACCATGCGCGCCGACGCGTCGGCCATCTCGGTGAGCTTCGGCTTGAGGTTCGCGACCGGCGCCTGACCCGCGAGCTCGACGACGCGCTCGGCGACGTTGACCGCCTCGTCGCCGATGCGCTCGAGGTCGGTCACGACCTTCAGCGCGGTGACGAGGAAGCGCAGGTCCCGACCGACCGGCTGACGCAGCGCGAGGATGCGCACCGTCATCTGATCGATCGCCATCTCTTCGATGTTCAGCGTCCGGTCGCTCTCCTCGACCCGGTGCGCGAGCTCGCTGTCGAGGTTCTCGAACGCGCGGCTCGCCATGTGGATCAGGCTCTCGCAGCGACCGCCCATCGCGAGCAGCCGCGACTTCAGATCGCGGAGCTCTTGCTCGTATGCGCGGCTGGTGTGAGAGGCGCCCATGTCGACCTTCGAGGGTCGCATGATACGCGGCGCCGTGCCACGGCGTCACATTCGCGGCGGCGCGACGCTTCAGCTCGCGTCGCCTGCGGCGTCGGGCGGAGGCGCCGCGTCGACGCCTGAATCCTCAGCGATTCCCGCATCTTGCGCGCCGGCGTCGAGCTCTCCCGCATCGAGCGGACCGGCATCGAGCGGACCGGCATCGAGCGGACCGGCATCGAGCGGACCGGCATCGAGCGGACCGGCATCCCTCGGCGCGCCGCCGTCGCACTCCGGGTGCGGATCCTCGCGCTCGCAGAGATCGTACTCGAGGCGCAGGCATCCCCCGAGCGAGAGCGCGATCGACGCGACGAGAACCGCGAGCGTGCGCACCTAGAACGTCCCCCGCACGCTGACCGCGCCGCCCTCGGGGCCGAGCACCATGTCGATGCGCGGCTGATCGGCGATCACTGCCGCGCCGGTCGCGAGCCAGACGATCGCGCCCGCGAGCGCGAGCGTGCCCGCGACCATCAGCGTGATGCCGACGCCGAGGTTCGGATCCTCGCCGCGCAGACAGACGCCGGTGACGGCGCCGCGCTGCTCGCAGGTTCCGTCGAGCACCGAGTACACGCCGAGCCCGAGCCCCGCGGCCCCGAACGCACCGAGCATCGTCGGGCCGATCACGTCGAAGGCGGGCGTCGCGTCAACGGGCGCCGTCGTGGTCGCGGTCGTCGCCGGCGTCGCGGTCGCCGCCGCTCCGTCCGTCGCCGCGGCATCCTCCGCCGGGGCCTCGCCGGTGGGCTCGGACTCCGCCGCCGGGCCCTCCACCAGCATCGCGCGGGTCTGCTGCGCGCGGACGTCGTGCATCGCGCCCTGCGCCGCGGCCGCGACGCCGCCCTCGCCGACCTCACGCGTGGCCGAGAAGGTCCGGGCGCCGATCATCAGCGAGAGCGCGACCGACTCCGGTGCGGCGGATTCTGGCGCAGTCGTGTCCGGCGCGGCCGCGTCCTGCGCCGGCGCGCCCATCCACACCGCGACGCCGACGATCATCCGCGCCTCGAGCTCGAACGCGACCGCGCGCGCATCGGCGAGCGA
>JALYRN010000979.1 GCA_030855295.1 Myxococcota bacterium
CGCGAGGAGTGGTCGGCGACGGGCGCGCCGACGGGTCGCGTGCCGGCCGACGCGAGCGCTCTCGACGCCGACGAGCGGATGCACGTGCCGGTGCTGACGCTGCCGGAGCGCGTCCGCGCGGGCCGGGCCTTCGATCTCGTGGTGCAGGTCGGCGTGCGGCCTCACGAGATGACGGCCGACCACCGCATCGAGTGGGTCGAGGTCTGCCTCGACGAGCGGCGGGTGTGGGTCGCCGACCTCTCGGCAGACGTCGCGTACCCGATCGTGCGCGTCCCGATCGTGCTGCGAGAGGGCGCGGTGCTCAGCGCGCGCGCGCGCTGCTCGCAGCACGGCGTGTGGATGACGCGACGCTCGCTCGTGGTCGCGTAGCGCGGGCGGGTCAGCGGATCTTGCCGCGACGCAGATCCGGGCTCTTCGAGTAGGCCATGCAGTCGAGCTCGTCGCGCTCGCCGCGCGCGAGGCGGAGCATGCCCGCGTAGGCGATCATCGCCGCGTTGTCGGTGCAGCTCGCGATCGGCGGCACGTGCAGGCGCACCCCCGCGCTCGTCGCGAGCTCGCCGGCGCGCGCGCGCAGGCCCGAGTTCGCCGCGACGCCACCGGCGAGCACGAGCCGCGGGACGCTGCGCTGCTCGCACGCGGCGATGGCCTTGCGCGCGAGCACCTCGACGACGGCGTACTGGAACGCGGCGCAGACATCCGCGAGCGCCTGTCGATCCGCGGGTACGCCGTGGCGATCCACGTGCCGCGCGATCGCGGTCTTCAGACCGGAGAACGAGAAGTCGAGCCGCTTGGTGCTCGCCATCGGCAGCGGGAGCTCGATCTTCCTGCGGTCGCCCTCCTTCGCGAGCCGATCGACCATGGGGCCGCCGGGATAACCCAGGCCCAGCAGCTTGGCGGCCTTGTCGAACGCCTCGCCCGCGGCGTCGTCGCGCGTCTGCCCGACGAGCTCGACGTCGTCGTCGCGGCGCACCTCGTAGATGGCGGTGTGCCCGCCGCTCGCGAGGAGCGCGATGAACGGCATCTCGGGCGCATCGGGCGCGTCCTCGCCGCGCTGCAGGTAGACCGCCATCAGGTGCGCGACGAGGTGATCGACGTACACGATCGGGAGGCCGCGCGACCACGCGAGCGCCTTGCCGGCCGAGAGCCCGACGAGCAGCGCGCCGAGCAGGCCGGGCCCGCGCGTCACCGCGATCGCATCGATGCCGTCGAGCCCGCCGGGCACGCTCGCGAGCGCTTCCTCGATCACCGGCCCGACGTTCGTGAGGTGCGCCCGCGACGCGAGCTCGGGGACGATCCCGCCGTACGGCGCGTGCACCGCGAACTGGCTCGCGATCACGTCGGAGAGCACGCGGCCGCCGTCGCCGACCACCGCGGCGGCGGTCTCGTCGCACGACGACTCGATCCCGAGGACGCGCATCGCCGCTCAGGCCTGCTCTCGGCGGAGGCGGAACACGCCGAAGTGATCGCCGCGCGCGGCCTCGCCGGTCCCCGCGATCACGCGGATCTCGGCGCTGCCGTCGTCGAGGAGCGAGAGGAAGATCATCACGTCGCGCCCCGCGAGCGGCCCCGCGACCGGCCGCGCGACGTACAGATAGTTCTGCACGCGGCCGCCCCCCGGGAACTCGTACTCGGACAGGAGATCGTGCTGTAGCGGCGGGATCGACTCGAGCGGTGTCGCGTCGAAGACTCGCTCCCCGGTGATCGGATCGGGGCTCGTCGTGAGCGAGCCGGGCTGGGGCACGTCGGAGCTGCGGGGATCGAACTCGAGCTCCATCACGGTCCCGGGCGCGAACCCGCGGCGCACGAACGAGTCGGCCTCGTCGCCCACGACCGTGCCGCGATAGACCGCGTCGCCGTCCGTCGCGAAGCGCGAGAGATCGTCGCAACCGGCGAGCGAGAGCAGAGCGATCGTGAGCAGCGCGATCCGCACGAGCACCGGTATACCCCGCGGCGACGCCGCCGACGACCGGCCGCGCTCAGAGGTGCGCCGTGAGCGTGATCTCGTCGCGGTCGTGATAGAGCTGGCGCGCGCGGATGCGCTGCCATCCGCCGCCGGCGATCACCTGCTTCAGATCGGCGACCGTCGCTGCCTTCTTCTTCATCGGCAGCTTGAGGTTCGCGACCAGGATGCGCGCCCACCGGCGGCGCCCCCACTTCGCGAGGAGCTGCGCGACCTCGAGCGGCTTCCACGCCATGTCGCAGAAGAGCCAGTCGGCCGGCTCCTCGGGCGCGTACTGGAACGCGCTCTCCTTGTGGTGCACGAGGTTGCGGTTCCGCGCGATGTCGGGCCGCAGCTCGGCGGGATCGATCGCGATCACCTTCGCGCGACGATCGAGCAGCACCCACGACCAGCCGCCCGGCGCGGCGCCGAGATCGACGCACACTTCGCCGGCACCGGGCGCGACCCCGAGCCACGCGAGCGCCTCCTCGACCTTGCGCGCCGCGCGCGACGGTCGCTCTCCGCCGACGCGCATCCGAGCTCGACCGCCGTGCGCGAGCCCGAGCGCGAGCTCCGTCTTCACCGTGCCCGCGATCGCGTGATCGCGCGCGACCAGCGCGATCTGCGCGTAGATGGCGCCTGCGCTCGGCAGCGCCGTGATCGCGACGCGATTCGGCAGCTTCGGCTCGAGCGCGTCGGCGACCGCTTCCTCGATCGCCTGCGCCTGCGGCGCGAGCGGGTTGAGCGCGTCGGTGTCGGGCACCCACGCGGCGAGCGCCCACTCGTGCTCACCGGCCGCGACACGCTCGATCGCGTCGGCGCATCCGCGCACGAGCGCCTCGCGATCGCCGCGCGCTTCACCGGCGATGCGAAATCCCTGGCGCGCGAACGTGAGATCGATCCCGCCGTCCTTCACCGTCGGCGCGCCGCGGCTGCGCACGACGGCCGGGCCGAGCACGCGCGCACGATCGGCACCGAGCGCGAGCGTGATCTCGTCGACGACGTCCTGCTCCGAGCCCGGGCGCGTGGTCCACAGCCACTCGCCGTCGAGCGGCTTGCCGGCCTCGATCACGACGCGCGGTACCGACGGCTTGCGCTCGGGGTCCGCGGCTCGCGTCTCGCGCGGGGGCCGGCCATGCC